>NZ_JFJV02000269.1:24107-35291 GCF_000611145.1 Cupriavidus sp. SK-3
GCCGCGCTGGAACGCCTGTTCGCCGCCCAGCCGCAGGGCCGCCAGCAAGCCGATCCCGCCTTGTTGTATGCGCGCGCGCTGGCCGCCTCGAACGCGCCGGGCACGCGCGCCGCATTCGAGCAGGCGCTCACCTGCGCCAGTGACGCCGCCGCGCGCTGCCTGTTCGCCGACTGGCTGACGGCGCAGGGCACGCCGGCCGACCGCGAGCGCGCCCAGGCGCTGTACGCCGAGATCGTGCACGACGGCAAGCACTGGCCGCGCCACGCCCGCGAGCACAATAGCGAATGGCTGCGGCGTGCCCAGAGCGCGCTCGGCAAGGCGTGAGCTGAACGATCCGGCGCGGGCCTTCGCATCGCGGGGCCATCGCCTGCCACCGTATCAAGTGCCGCCTACGCGCGCGGCACACTGACTTGTTATCTCCTGACCACCATGACTCTTCTCAAACGCAAATCGATCGAAGCCGAGGCCTCGCGCCGTCCCGCGCGCGGCACGCGCAGCCGCGGCGGCGCGCAGGCAGCGCCGCGCGAGGAAAAGCGCATGACGCCGCGCTTCGCGCCGGTGACGTTCTCCGAAATGGAAGGCGTGCGCTACCTGCATTTCGGTACCGAATGGGTGCAGGGCGCGATGCGCCTGCGCAAGCCCGATGCCATCGAGCTGGAGTATGCGCAGCAGATGATGGCGTGGCTGCTGTTCCTGTCGCCGTCGGCGCCGGATTTCCACGTGGTGCAACTGGGTCTGGGCGCGGCCGCGCTGACCAAGTTCTGCCATCGCCAGTTCAGCCGCGCGCGCGTTACCGCGGTGGAGCTGAATCCGTCCGTGATCGTGGCCGGGCGCAGCATGTTCGGCCTGCGCGAGGACGACGAGCGCCTTAGCGTGCGTGAGCAGGATGCCTGGGACTACGTGATGGACGGCGCCCACACCGGCGCTCTCGATGTCCTGCAGGTCGACCTCTACGACGCCACCGCGCGCGGACCGGTGCTGGACACGACAGCCTTCTACAAGGCCTGCCGCCGCGTGCTGAAAGCACCGGGCGTGATGACCATCAACCTGTTCGGCGACCACGACAGCTTTCCCAAGAACATCGTGCGGATCTGCGAAGCCTTCGACAACCGCGTGCTGGTGTTCCCCGAGGTGCACGACGGCAATGTCATTGCCCTGGCCTTCAACGGGCCGGCGATCGATGTGTCGTGGGATGTGCTGGAAGCGCGCGCCAAGGTGGTGGAGGACAGCACCGGCCTGCCAGCGCGCGACTGGGTGAAGAAACTGCGGGCGGCGAATGCGCGGCAGGAGGACGGTTTGCGGATCTGAGGCGGCTGCCTTGCCGCTTGCGGCGCCGGCCCTCGCCGCCGGCGCCGAAAGCAGGGAGCGCTTCAGCGCTCTGCCTTACTGCTTGTGGAAGAACTGGGCGAGCGACCATTCGTCGGTACGCGCTTCATATTTCAGATCCTTGCGCATTGCCCACATCGCCAACTGGCTATGTGAAGGAACAATGGCATGATCCGCCAGCGCAAACTTGGCCGCGATCCGCGCATTTTCCTCCCGCGCCTTGTCGCTGCTCACCGTGGTCAGCGATTTCTCGATCAGCTGGTCAAGCTGTGTATTGCTGTACTTGCCCCAGTTCCACGTTCCGTATCCCGTCTTGGGGTTCGGCGTCCCGGTGATCGAGCGCAGCGCCACGTCGGCCGCCGCCGACCCCCAGCCCAGCATCTCGAACGCAAAGTCTCCCTGGCGCGCGCGCGTGAAGTACGCGGCCACCGGCAGTGTCTCCACCTTGGTCTGGATGCCGATGCGCGTCAGCATGCTGGCGGTAGCCTGCGCCACCGCGGCATCGTTCAGGTAGCGGTTATTGGTGGCGTGCAGCGTCAGGCCAAAGCCATCCGGATAGCCCGCCGCTGCCAGCAGCTTCTTCGCGCCTTCGGGGTCATAGGCCTCGGGCTTGGTGCCGGGATGGCCAAAGATCTGCGGCGAGACGATCGAGGAGGCCGGCACGGCCAGCCCTTCCATGATGCGGTCGACGATGGCGTCGCGGTTCAGCGCCTTGCTGATCGCGGCGCGCACGCGTGCGTCCTTGAACGGATTCTTGCCGAGCGGCTTGCCGGCCTTGTCGGTGACGAAGGGCGGGTTGTCGCGCGACTGGTCCATCTGCCAGAAGATGGTGCGCCACGAGACCTGCTGCTCGATGCGGAACTTGGGGTTCTGCCTGAGCCTGGCCACGTCGGCGGAGGGCACGCTTTCGATCACGTCCACGTCGCCGGACAGCAGCGCCGCGCTGCGCGCGCCGTTGTCGGTGATGATGCGGAAGATCGCACGGTCCCATTCGACCTTGGGACCCCAGTAGTCGGGGTTCCTGGCCATCACGATTTCCTGCCCGCGCGCGAAGCGCACGAACTTGAAGGGGCCGGTGCCGATCATCGCCTTGCCCGAATCGAAATCCGCCTGGGTCAGCGTGGCCGCGATCTTCTTCGGCATGATCGGCACGCTGTTGAGGTCGTTGGCCAGGTTGGCGTAGTTGGGCACGCTCATGGTGAGGCGCACGGTGAGCGGGTCGGGCGTGTCAATGCGCGCGATCGGCTTGGTGTAGCTGGTGAAGGAGCCCGGGCTATTGGTGAGTTTGTCCGGGCGCTCCAGCGAGGCCTTGACGTCTTCGCTGGTGAACGGCGTTCCGTCGTGCCATTTCACGTTGGGGCGCAGCTTGATTTCCCAGGTGATGGCGTTGACCGCCTTCCATGACAGCGCCAGGCCGGGGATGTAGCGGGCGTTCTTGTCCATGAACACCAGTGACTCGAAGATGTGCAGGGCGATAGCGTTGTTCGGTCCGGCGTTGTTCCACTGCGGGTCCATCGAGGTCACGTCGGCGGACAGGCCGATGCGCAGGTCTTCGGCCTGCGCCGCGCCGGCGGGCAGCAGCATCAGCGCGGCGCCGCCGAGCACGAGTGCGGCGCCGGCTTGCAGCAGCGCGCGGCGCGGCATCAGGGGGGCAAGGACGTCAGGCGGGCTTGACGGAGCGCCGGCAGGGCGATCCGCGGTGCGGGCTGGAAGGCTGCGGCTAAGGCGTGTTGCGGGCATCGGGATGCGCTCCTCGTACGGGCCGGCCCTCGGGAGGGGAGGGCGTCGGCGGGTTCTCAGATGGGGTGGCGGCTCCGGCTTGCTCGCCTGAATCTCCACCCGGCTGCCCGCATTGTGCCGCCAAAACGACATCGGTGTGCGATACGGGCGTCATATGCTTATGCTCCCGGCAACGGGTGGCGCATGTCCATGGCTTGCGCCGCCTGCCTGTCCCCGCGCCTGCCCGCAGCCGGTAGAATTCCGCCCATGTTCGCCAACTCCCGCACCATCACCTCGGCCCAGGCCGATGTCCACGACCACCTCGCGGCGCGTGTCGCCCGCCACCTGGCCGAGCCCTTTCGCAAGCCGATCGGCGAGCCCAGCCGGCGCGCGCTCGATCTTGCGCTGCAGCAATGGCAGCAGGCCGGCGCCGCGCCGCTGATTCTCGACGCAGGCTGCGGCGTGGGGGAGAGCACCTTGCGCCTGGCCACGGCGTTTCCCGGTCATTTCGTGATCGGCGTGGACCAGTCGGAGAAGCGGCTGACCGGCGGCAAGGACTGGTGGGAAGGGCCGATGCCGGCCAATTTCGCCTGGGCCCGTGCCGACCTGGTCGATGTCTGGCGGATGCTGCAGGCGGATCGCATCCCGGTGGAGCGCCATTACGTGCTGTATCCCAACCCCTGGCCCAAGATCGGCCACCTGGGGCGGCGCTGGCAGGGCCATGCGGTGTTCCCGGCGCTGGCTGCGTGCGGAGACTATCTGGAGTGCCGCAGCAACTGGCAGGTCTATATCGATGAGTTTGCCCAGGCGCTGGCGCTGGTTGGCCGGCCGGCGCGGGTCGAGTCCTGGCGGCCGGCCGAGGCCATCACGCCGTTCGAGCGCAAGTACGCCGCCTCCGGCCATGCGCTGTGGCGCTGCGTGAGCGAGCCCGCGGCAACCTGACACCGGGAGCCGGGAGCAGGGAAACAAAACGGCCCCCGCCAGGCGGGCCGCCGGGGGGGGGGGGGCCGGTCGGTGAGGCGGGTGGAGAAACGCTCAGTGGAACAGCGGCTGCTGCGTGGGCGCGTCTTCCGGCAGTTCGGCGTGCACGATCTCGCCCGAGCGGTCCGCGTAGAGCGGCGTGCCGCAGTCTTCGCAATACTCGGGGTCGAACAGCGCGGCGTGACGGAATATGTCTTCGACCCCCGCGTTGCGCAGTTCCTCGCAGATCTGCTCCAGCGGGTTGTCCTTCTCGCTGGCGTCGATCTCGCCGGACTCGCGGCCATACACCGGCCAGACGATGCCGTAGATCACATCCTTCTCGCCGCGCATGGTAAAGCCGACGCGGTACTCCTCGACTTCCTCCTCGCCGAAGGCCGCCACCACGGCGGCCATCTGGCCGGCGGGTACGTCCAGCGTGCCGCACAGGTAGTTGACGGCGGCGCGCACGGTGAGCGGGCGGATGCTCTTGTCGGACTCGCGGCAGGACAGGAAGAAGGCGTCGGGCAGCAGCAGCTCGAACTCGCAGCCGGGCATCAGCAGCGCGATCGAAGGCTGGACCTGGGTGCGCCATTGCTCCAGGCACACCGTGCGCTCGGCATGGTGTTCCTTGGCGTCCTCCTGCCAGCGGAACAGTGCTTGCTCGTGCGGTGCCACCACCACGGCCAGCAGGTAGCGCGGATCGGCCAGGATCGGCGCGGTCTCCGGCAGGTCGCGCAGATCGACCTTGGGCGTGGTGCCGGCCATGGCGGCCGAAACCAGCTTGTAGGTCAGGGCAAAGGTATCGCTGTGCGTGCGCGGCAACTGGTCGATGCTGTACAGGTAGGGCGACAGCGCCATCTTGGTATTGGTCGCCAGCACATGCGCCTGCATGTGCACCGCCAGGGTCTGCGACAGCTCGGGCTTGAGCGCGCCGGACGGGATGGCGTAGCGGGTGTGGGCCAGGATGGGGGCGGCGATCAGCAGGGCGTCGTAGCTGACGCCGTCGATTTCGACGGTGGCCGACTCGGCCAGGGTCTCGGCTTGTTCGGCGAGCACGTCGGAGGCGTCGGCGTTGTGCTTGAACAGGTGTTCGAGCGCGGCGTCGAGGGCGGACTGGCTGCCGTTTTTCAGGAGCCGGCCCAAGCGCAGCGAGAGCCGCCGCTCCCAATACCCATCCTCCATGCGGCTGCCCGAGGCATCGAGCGCGAGCGCATCGGCCACCAGACGCTCGGCGTCAGGCGAAAGACGTTGGGAAGCCTTGGGGCGAAAACCTGCCATAAGTCGAAATCATCCGTTTTTCGGTAAAACGGTATTCTACTCGCTGCGTTGACAAAAAAAGCCGCCAGGTGCCGGGCGGCTGTTCTGCGTGATGCCGGACAGGCTTGCGCGGAGCCTCGAAGCGCCGGGGCTGTTACTTCTGCGCGGGCGCTTGCGGGGTCTCCGGCGCGTGGGTTTCCACGCCGTGCTGCTCGCCGCCCATCGAAATGTCGCCGCCCTTGGACAGCATATAGAGTGCCGCGCCGGCGATGACGACGAATGCGATGAAAATCTTTGCCATGGTGTCTCCTGTGCGTTTGAGGCGGGCAGGCCGACATGGCTGCCCCGCGCGATGCTGTGTTCTTGTTGATGCATCGGAGTGTGGCAGGGCAGGCTTGCGTGGAACTTACACCGGGGCATGCCTGGGGTAAGCCTGGGTCAAGCGGCGGTGGCTGCGCTTTTAGCCCGGCTGCCGGGCTCGCAGGGCGCTATGGCAGGTAAGCGCCGCAGCAAAGAAAAACGCCGCTGGCCATGTCCTCCGTAGAGGCGCACGGCCAGCGGCGTCACCCCAAGGCCCCTGAGGGCCCCGGGCTTGCCGGTCAGGCGGCCAGCAACTGACGCAGCACGAACGGCAGGATGCCGCCGTGGTTGTAGTAGTCGACTTCGATCGGGGTGTCGATACGCAGCAGCACCGGCACGCGCTGCACGTCGCCGTTTGCGCGCTTGATCACCAGCGTCACGTCCTGCTGCGGCTTCAGGTCGCCTTCGATGCCTTCGATGTCGAACGTCTCGTTGCCGACGATGCCCAGCGTCTGCACGCTGTCGCTGCCCTTGAACTGCAGGGGCAGCACGCCCATGCCGACCAGGTTGGAGCGGTGGATGCGCTCGAAGCTGCGCGTGATCACGGCCTTCACGCCCAATAGCTGGGTGCCCTTGGCGGCCCAGTCGCGCGAGGAGCCGGTGCCGTACTCTTCGCCGCCGAACACCACGGTGGGCGTGCCTTCGGCGATGTACTTCATGGCGGCGTCGTAGATCGACATTTCGTCGCCGGTGGGCTGGTGCAGCGTGACGCCGCCTTCCACGCGGGAGCCGTCGGGCTTGACCGGCAGCATCAGGTTCTTGATGCGCACGTTGGCAAAGGTGCCGCGCATCATGACCTCATGGTTGCCGCGGCGCGAGCCGTAGCTGTTGAAGTCCGCCTTGAGCACGCCGTTGGCCAGCAGGTACTTGCCCGCGGGCGACGATTCCTTGATCGAACCAGCCGGCGAGATGTGGTCGGTGGTCACGGAATCGCCAAAGACGCCGAGCGCGCGCGCATTGCGCACGCTGGCCTGGGTCGCGGCCGGTTCCATGCCGAAGCCTTCGAAGAAGGGCGGCTCGGCGATATAGGTGGACTTCGGCCAGTCGTAGACCTGGCCCTTGGTGCCCTTGACCTTGGCCCACAGCTTGCTCGGCTTCTTGACCTGCTCGTAGTTGACCTTGAAGACCTTGGCGTCCATGGCGTACTTCATCAGCGCATGGATTTCTTCCGAGGTCGGCCAGATGTCGCCGAGGTAGATCTCGCGGCCGCCCTTGCCCGTGCCCACCGGCTCGGTCATCAGGTCGCGCGTCACGTTGCCGGCGATGGCGTAGGCCACCACCAGCGGCGGCGAGGCCAGGAAGTTGGCGCGGATATTCGGGTGGATGCGTGCCTCGAAGTTGCGGTTGCCCGACAGCACGGCGGCCGCAACCAGGTCATTCTTGGTGATCGCCTCGTTCAGTTCCGGTGTCAGGTCGCCGGCATTGCCGATGCAGGTGGTGCATCCGTAGGCGGTCACGCCGAAACCCAGCTTGTCCAGGTAAGGCAGCAGGCCGGCGGCCTCCAGGTACTCCGTGACCACGCGGCTGCCGGGGGCGAGCGACGTCTTGATGTGCGGCGCAACCTTGAGGCCGGCTTCCACCGCCTTCTTGGCCAGCAGGCCAGCGGCCAGCAGCACGCTCGGGTTGGAGGTATTGGTGCATGACGTGATGGCGGCGATCAGCACGTCGCCGCTCTTCACGTTGACGCCGTCCGTCGTGGTGTAGGTCTTGTCCAGTTCGGCGATGTCCTTGTTGAACCCGTTCTCGGCGGTCGGCTTGGCGAACAGCGAGGCAAAGGTGGACTTGACGTTGCCGATCTCGATGCGGTCCTGCGGGCGCTTCGGGCCGGCCAGCGAGGGGGCCACGGTGCCGAGGTCCAGCGTGACCACATTGGTGTAGTCGATCTCGCCTGCCTTGGGGATGCCGAACATCTTCTGGGCGCGGAAATAGCCTTCGAAGGCGGCGATTTCCTCTTCGGTGCGGCCAGTGCCCTTGAAATAGTCGATGGTCTTCTCGTCAACCGGGAAGAAGCCCATGGTGGCGCCGTATTCCGGCGCCATGTTGCCGATGGTGGCGCGGTCAGGCAGCGCCAGGCTGGCGGTGCCTTCGCCGAAGAACTCGACGAACTTGCCGACCACTTTCTCGCGGCGCAGCATTTCGGTGATGGTGAGCACCAGGTCGGTCGCGGTCACGCCTTCGCGCAGGCGGCCCTTCAGTTCCACGCCGACCACGTCGGGCGTCAGGAAGTAGACCGGCTGGCCCAGCATGCCGGCTTCCGCCTCGATGCCGCCCACGCCCCAGCCCACCACGCCGATGCCGTTGATCATGGTGGTGTGGCTGTCGGTGCCGACCAGGGTGTCCGGGTAGTACACGCCGTCCTTCTTGTGCACGCCGCGTGCCAGGTACTCCAGGTTGACCTGGTGCACGATGCCGAAGCCCGGCTGCACCACGCCGAAGGTGTCGAAGGCCTGCATGCCCCACTTCATGAACTGGTAGCGCTCGTTATTGCGCTGGAATTCCAGTTTCATGTTCAGGTCCAGCGCATTCTTTTCGCGGAAGTGGTCGATCTGCACGGAGTGGTCGACCACCAGGTCCACCGGCACCAGGGGCTCGATCTTCTTCGGGTTCTGGCCCATCTTCTCGGCCACGTTGCGCATGGCCGCCAGGTCGGCCAGCAATGGCACGCCGGTGAAATCCTGCAGCACCACGCGCGCCACCACGAAGGGGATCTCGTCGACGCGCTCGGCGACGGGCTTCCAGTTGGCAAGCTGCCTGACGTGTTCTTCAGTGACCTTCTTGCCGTCGCAGTTGCGCAGCACCGATTCCAGCACGATGCGAATCGATACAGGCAGGCGCTCGACCGCTACGCCAAGTGCCTTGCCCAGTTGCGGCAAGGAATAGAACTGACCCTTTCCGGACGGGCCGGTCTTGAATTCTTTCAGAGTCTTATTGAGATTGTGGGGCATTGCCTTACTCCAATCGAAGGATGGTGCGGACTAGCTTGTGGACTCGTAAATCTGCGTTTCGCCGCCGGCGGCCGCTGAAACTAGCCTGCCTCGCGGCGCCCGGCGCCGTGACGGCGCCGTTGTTCATGCCTACTTCCTGCTGCTTGCGTTGTGTTTTCTTGCTTTTCTTGCTGAAGGATTCTTGCTGATCTGCTTTGCTGCTGCGTGGCATTACCAATGTACGCGCCGCGTGGATTTTAGGGCAAGCCGGCGGGCCCCGTCAGCCTGCCAGGCCCGGTTCATCCGTTTTTTTCCGCAGCTCAGATCACGTACAGGTCGACGTACTCGTTGACCGGCATCGCTTCCAGGCGGGCCTGGTCCAGCGACACGGCCAGGATGGCCTGCTGCTGCCTGGCCGGGAAGCGGCGCGCCAGGTTGGTCTTGAACTTTTCCACCAGCAACGGGATGCCATCGTCGCGGCGGCGCTTGTGGCCGATCGGGTATTCCACCACCACTTCCGGGAGCACCGTGCCGTCGCTCAGTTCCACAGTCAGCGCATTGGCGATCGAGCGCTTTTCCGGGTCGTGGTAGTCGGCCGTGAAGTGGGCGTCCTCCACGCACACGATCTTGTCGCGCAGTGCGTCGATGCGCGGGTCTGCCGCGACCTTGTCTTCATAATCCTCCGCGGTCAGGCGGCCGAACAGCAGCGGCACCGCCACCATGTACTGGATGCAGTGATCGCGGTCGGCCGGGTTGGCCAGCGGGCCCTTCTTGTCGATGATGCGGATGCAGGCCTCATGGGTGCGGATGGTGACTTTCCCGACATCGGCTGCCGTCTTGCCCGCGGCGGCCAGCTGGCCGTGCAGGGTCATGGCGGCTTCCACTGCGGTCTGCGAGTGGAATTCAGCGGGAAAGGAGATCTTGAACAGCACGTTCTCCATTACGTAGGAGCCGTACGGGCGCTGGAACTTGAAGGGCTGGCCCTTGAACAGCACGTCGTAGAAGCCCCAGCCCGTGGCACTGAGTACCGAGGGATAGCCCATCTCGCCGGTCCTGGCGATCAGCGCCAGGCGCACGGCGCGGCTGGTGGCGTCTCCCGCGGCCCAGCTTTTGCGGCTGCCGGTGTTGGGGGCGTGGCGGTAGGTGCGCAGCGACTGGCCATCGACCCAGGCGAGGGACACGGCGTTGATGATCTCGTCGCGGGTCAGGCCCAGCATCTGCGCGACGACAGCAGTGGAGGCCACCTTGACCAGCACCACGTGGTCCAGGCCGACCTTGTTGAAGGAGTTTTCCAGCGCGATGCAGCCCTGGATCTCGTGGGCCTTGATCATGCCGGTGAGCACGTCCTTCATGGTCAGCGGCTTGCGCCCGGCGGCCACATTGTTGCGCGAGAGCCAGTCGGCGGTGGCGAGGATACCGCCGAGGTTGTCCGAGGGATGGCCCCATTCGGCGGCCAGCCAGGTGTCGTTGAAATCGAGCCAGCGGATCATGGCTCCGATATTGAAGGCCGCCTGGACCGGGTCGAGCTGGAATTGCGTGCCGGGCACCTTGGCGCCGTTGGGGACCATCGTGCCGGGCACGATCGGGCCCATCAGCTTGGTGCAGGCCGGGTATGACAGGGCTTCCAGGCCGCAGCCGAGGGTATCGATCAGGCAGTTGCGGGCCGTGTCGTAGGCAAGCGCGCTCTTGATCTGATAGCGGGTGACGTAGTCGACAATGTCGACCAATACCTTGTCAGGTTCCGGACGAACGTTTGGAACGTGTGCGGACATGGGGTCCCCTCGGGTATTTGTGCTTCCTGGTGCCCATGGGCATGGCCGGGCGATGCCCGGCTATGTCACCTTGTTACTGCTTCGGCGCGGCATCGGCTGCCGGGGCCGGCGGGGCGACCAGCAGGGGGGTGGCTACCGGGGCACGCAGTGCGCCTGCCTGGGTCGGCGCCGAGCCGCCAGCCTGCATGTCCGCGGTCTGGCACTCGTCGGCCAGGCGCTGGCCGGCGTTTTTGTTGAACAACATGGCCTTGCTCGGGATCACGACCAGGTCCAGGCCGGAGCGGGCGTCGAAATAGCGGTCGGCGCCGGTCACGGTGGACAGGCGCGGCAGGCGGTATTCCTTGCCCTCCCAGTTCACGGTGATGACTTCGTCACGCTGCATATTGCCGCCGATGTACAGGACATGGCCCAGTTCGCACTGCCATTTTTCGCCTTTCGGCACGGCTGCGGTTTCAGTGGTTGCCGCCTTCTTGGCCGGGGCCTTCTTGGCAGGAGCCTTCTTGGCGGGAGCAGCCTTCGTGGCCGGATCCTGGGCCGTCGCGACGCCGGCGGTGGTCAGCGTGAATGCGCCGATACAGGCGGCGAGGACAAGTTGCTTCATTCTGTGGGTTCCTTCTGGAGTTGGGTCAAAGGCGGTGGATTGCCGGCTGAGGCCGACAGACACATAGCCGCCGCTATTCTCTACGATTTGAAAGTCAGGGCGTAGTACCCCTACCATCGGTTACACAATTGGGCATCGCGGCGGGCCCGGTCAAGCCTGTGTTGCTTCATGGTAGGACGGTTTTCCGATTATTTACGCTTGCCGATCGGCACGAACTTCAGGTTCTCCGGTCCGGTGTAGTTGGCGCTGGGGCGGATGATCTTGT
>NZ_JFJV02000270.1:0-5202 GCF_000611145.1 Cupriavidus sp. SK-3
ACCTTGACGGCTCGCTTCGCATCGCTTGGGGACTCGCTTCGCATCGCGCTGGGGTGGGGCTTGCTGGCGGGCCTGTACGTCTGCGCTTTTGTTGTGTCTGTTCCTGGTGCCGGCCTACTCTGCCTGCCCACGCTCGCGCAGCAAGTCCGACAGACTGCGCGGCGCAGGGGTAAGCGGCGCGCGGTGCCGTGTCCAGCCAAGCTGGCGCGAAGGTGTCAAGGCACGCAGCCGTGTTGCGGCCCAGCGGAACAGCCGGTAGGTGAAGGGGTGTGCAAAGGCTCCGCTCCAGAAGCGCCAGACCAGGTGTTCGCTGCGGCTGAATTTCGCGCCCTGGCCACGCAGCGGATGCGCTACCTGTTCGTCCGGATCGCGGTTGGCTTCGGTGCGCAGGCGGACCAGTAATTGCGGGATGGGGATGCGCACCGGGCACACTTCGCCGCAGGCGCCGCACAGGCTGGAGGCGGTGGCGAGGTCGGCGGTGGCGTCGAGCCCGAGCAGGTGCGGCGAGATGATCTTGCCGATCGGGCCGGGGTAGGTGGTGCCGTAGGCATGGCCGCCAATGCGCGTGTACACCGGGCAGTGGTTCATGCACGCGCCGCAGCGGATGCATTGCAGCGTGGCGCGCAGTTGCTCGTCGGCGTAGGCCTGGCTGCGGCCATTGTCGAGCAGCACCAGGTGTACCTCGCGCGGGCCGTCGCGCTCGCCGGCGCGGCGCGGGCCGGAGATCAGGTTGAAGTAGGTGGTGATGGCCTGGCCGGTGGCCGAGCGCGTCAGCAGGCTGGCCAGCGGTACGATGTGCTCCAGGCGGGCCACCACCTTCTCCATGCCCATGATGGCGATATGCACGTCGGGCACGGTGGTGGAGAGGCGGCCATTGCCTTCGTTCTCCACCAGCCACAGCGTGCCGGTGTCGGCCGCGGCGAAGTTTACGCCGGACAGGCCGATATCGGCGTTGACAAATTCCTGCCGCAGCGCGCGCCGGCCGGTCTGGATCAGCTCGTCCACGTCCTCGGTGTAAGGCGTGCCGGGGATGTGCCGCTCGAACAGTTCGGCGATGTCGCCGCGCGTCTTGTGGATGGCGGGCATCACGATGTGCGACGGCTTCTCGCCGGCGAGCTGCACGATGTACTCGCCCATGTCGGACTCGATGCAGTCGATGCCGCGCTCGGCCAGGTAATGGTTCAGCTCGATTTCCTCGCTGGCCATCGACTTGCCCTTGATCACCCGCCGCGCCTGGCGTGCCTGCGCGATGCGGTGCACGATGGCGTTGGCTTCATCCGCGGTCTCGGCCCAGTGCACCTGCACGCCGGCTGCCGTGAGCTTGTCTTCGAGCTGTACCAGCAGGTCGGGCAGGCGCGACAGGGCGTGCTGGCGCACCGCTTCGCCCAGGTCGCGCAACTGTTCGAGTTCGTCGCCGTCGGGGAACTGCACCGAGCGCTTGGCCTGCAGGAAATCCATGGCGCCACGGAAGCTGCTACGCAGCTTGGGGTCATCCAGCGCGGCGCGCGAGCGCGCCTTGAAGTCGGCGGCGGGGACGAAATGCAGGGGCGCGGCGCCTGCGGTGCCGGAGGTGTTCGGCGTACTCATTGGGCGGCTCCCGTTGCATCGCTGCGAGTGACGATGATCACCCACAGTTCGCGCGGACCATGCGCGCCGTAGGCCAGCGTCTGCTGGATGTCGGAGGTTTTGGACGGTCCCGACACCAGCACCAGGTTGGTCGGCATCCCGGTGCTCCAGCGTTCGGCACGCGCGGCGGCATGCAGGTCGGGATGCAGGGTGTCGGCGTAGACCAGCGCGATATGCAGCGGCGGCACCAGCGAGACGGTGCGCGGCGTTTGCGCGTCGGGCGCCAGGATCAGCGTGCCGGTGCCGGCAATGCCGGAACGCGCGACGGTAAAGCCCGCGTCCACGGTGTCGAAGAGCTCGGATTTCCAGGCTTCGATGGGGCGGTCGTAGGCGATGGCCGCCACCGGGGCGTGCAGGGCACGCACAAGCGCTGCGCCTTCCGCGCCGGCAGGGTCCAGCAGCAGGCGCCGCACGCCGGCGGCGGCGAGCTTGTCCGCCAGTTGCGCGGGCCACGCGTCGGCACTCGCGCACCAGGCTTGCGCGTGCGAAGCGCCCAGCGCGGCCTGCATGGCTTGCGCCAGTTCGATCGGGGTGGCAGGCATGGCGGATGCCGCCTCGCGGCGCGCCTGATAGTGCGCGTCGATGCGCGCGTCCAGCATGCTGGCATCGCTCGTGGCGGCCGGCGCTGCCGCGCGCAGCCTGCCCAGCATGCGCTCACGGGCATTCAGTGGGTTCATGCTTGGCCCCCGGTACGCCGCCACAGGAAGGTAGCGAGATGTTCCACCGGGAGCGCCGCGCCCTGGTGCCGGGCCGCATGCCCGATATTTAGCAGGCAGCCGCAGTCGGCGGAAACCAGCCGGTCGCAGCCGGTGGCGCAGGCCGAGGCGATCTTGTCCTGCACCATGGCGCCGGAGATATCGGGATGCTTGAGCGAGAAGGTGCCGCCAAAGCCACAGCATTCGGATTCGCGCTGGTGCTCGGCGCGCGTCACGCCGGGCAGGGCGTCGACCAAGGCCACGCCATGCTCGCGCGTACCCATTTCTCGACGCGCGGCGCAGGAGGTGTGCAGCACCACGGTCTCGGGCGGTTGCCCGGCCACGCCACTGACATCGAAGCGTACCTTCAGCACGTGCAGCAGGAATTCGCTGAGTTCGAACACGCGCTCGGCCAGTTCGCGCGCCTTGGGGCCCGCCACCGGGTCATGCTCGAACAGCTGGGGCCAGTGGTGCCGCATCATCCCGGCGCACGAGCCCGAGGGCACGATGACCGGCCACGGTTCGGCGAAGAGGTCCAGCTGGGCCAGCGCTACCGTGCGCGCCTGCTCCGGGTTGCCGCTGCTGTATGCCGGCTGGCCGCAGCAGCTCTGGCCGCGCGGGAAGTGCACGGTCAGCCCTTCGCGCTCCATCAGGCGCACCGCATCCAGCCCGGCTTGGGGCACGAACAGGTCAACCAGGCAGGTGGCGAACAGGTAGACCTGTGCCGGGGCAGGGGGATAGCGCCTTTGCTTCATGTCTCGCTCCGTGGGGCGGCTGCCTTGCTGTCAGGCCGGCCGGTGTTTGGGCGCATAATTCCGCGAGACGCGCGCCAGTTCAAATTGGTTGGACCAGGCGGATGCGCAGGACGATTTCGGAGCTGGGGATGGCGGCGGGCATGCAGGCGCGGGGGCGCGTGGAAGAGGTCATGCGGAAACTGGAAACGGCCATGCTGGACGGCACCTGGCCGGCTGGCGCGCGTCTGCCCGCGGAGCGGCTGCTGGCGGCGCAGTACGGCGTGGCCCGCAACACCATCCGCGAGGCGATCCAGCGCCTGGCCGCGCGCGGGCTGCTGCAGAGCCGGCAGGGCGCCGGCGTGTTCGTCACCGACCAGTTGCGTACCGGGATGGCCTCGCCGTGGCGCCAGCTGGTGGCCGACCACCCCGTACTGCGCGACGATATCCTGGAGTTCCGGCGCGTGCTGGAGGGCGCCACGGCCTATTTTGCCGCGCTGCGCGCCGATGCCGCCGATCTCAAGCGCATCCGCGGCCTGCTGCGCGCGCTGGAAACCTCCCGCGAGCAGGACGACAAGGCCGCCGAGGCCGAGGCAGATGCCAGGCTGCACGAGGCCATCGCCCAGGCTTCGCACAACACCATGTTCCTGCACCTGCATACCAGCGTGATCGGCATGCTGCGCGAACACATCACCATCAATGGCACCGGCCTGCGCGTGCAGGACGAGGACGCCTCGGCGCTATTGCTGCTGCAGCACCGCACACTGTGCGAGGCGATCTGCGCGCGCCGGCCCGAGGAGGCGCGCACCGCCATGCAGACGCATATCGATTTTGTGCGTAGCCGGGTGGAAGAGGGTGGGGTCTAGGGTGGATTGGTCCAACCAGGGTTGGCAGCCTGGCGGCTTGCGCCCTATTCGGCGCATCTTCGGCACGCGAGACGGCGCCGTGCGGCCCTCCCGATTTACCCTAAGTCTTCGGGACATCGGGGCGGCGGCGCGGCGCGAGCCGGCCAGGCCGCCGGCTCAGACCAGTCCCGCGTTGGACAGCTCGCGCTTCAGGTAGGCGTAGTAGATCGGCCCGGCAATCACGCCGGGGATGCCGTACAGCGATTCCATCAGCAGCATCACCGTCAGCAGTTCCCAGGCGGCGGCATTGATGCGCGCGCCGATGATGCGCGCGTTCAGGAAGTATTCGAACTTGTGGATCACCACCAGGTAGAACAGCGAAGCGATCGCCATCGGCAGCGAGATCGACAGCGAGGCCACCACGATGAAGGTGTTCGATATCAAATTGCCCAGCACCGGCAGCAGCCCGACCAGGAAGGTGAGCGCCACCAGCGTCTTGGTCAGCGGCAGGTGCACGCCGAACAGCGGCAACACCACCAGCAGGTAGACCGCCGTCAGTACGGTGTTGATCAGCGAGATCTGCACCTGGGCGAAGATGAACTGCGAGAAGGCCAGTTGCAGGTTGCGGGCGCGTTCCACCAGCGCCGTGGCCAGCGGCCTGCGGTTGGGCTTGGAGATGGCGCGGTACAGGGCGACCATGGCGCCGATCACGAAGCCGATCAGGATGTGCGCCAGGGTGCGCAGCACTTCGGCGCCCAGCTTCTGGGCCATCTGCGCGTGCTCGCGCAGCCAGTCGATCAGTGTGTTGGCCAGTTCATCCACCCCGCGCGGCAGCGCGTCGCTGACCCATACCGGCAACTGGGCCCGGGACTTGTCGATGATGTCGGCGGTGCGGATCAGCAGGGTGTCCAGGGTGTTGCCGTCGCCGCTGACGAAGCGTACGACTGCCCAGCCTCCCAGCGTCAGTCCCAGCAAGGTGACCGCCGACAGGATCGCCACTGCCAGGGCGTCGTGACGCTGGTGCAGGCGCACCAGCTTGGGGGCCAGCACGTCCACCAGGGAGTACAGCAGCAGGCCGGCCAGCAGGGCCGCCACCAGGTTGGCCTGCATCACTGTCCAGAGCGCCAGGGCGGTCAGGATATAGGCGGCCGTGCCGATGCTGAACCACTTTGCTTCCGGCAGGCGGGGCAAGTGTGGCGGATCGGGTTGATTCATAGGTCTCCTGCTTGGGGGGGCCGTGGGACGGCCGGGCGTCTGTGGATTGTACGGCGCTTGATTGGGGGGTGGGGGATTGGGGTGTTGCTG
>NZ_JFJV02000270.1:5288-5356 GCF_000611145.1 Cupriavidus sp. SK-3
GGGGGCTGGCTACGGGCGCCTTGGTAAGGTCAAGGTCAAAGGCTTAAAACCTTAAAGTCAAAGGCGGG
>NZ_JFJV02000271.1:0-24199 GCF_000611145.1 Cupriavidus sp. SK-3
CGCCCAAACAAACAGCGACCACCCCAGCAGGCAGAGCAATCGCAGGCGCTAGTCGTGCTGGTTTCGTGGTGGGGCAGGCGCGGTTTTGAAGCCCTCAGACTCTTCAATACAGTGCCACCGCGCCCACGACGAAATCGGCACCGCTTGCAACTTCGTGGCTAGTCACTCCGCGAACGAATGACGGGGGCAGGTGCCCCCTCACTCCACCGCAATCGACGCGCTCTTGATCAGCGCCTGGCTCCTACCCAGTTCCTCGCGGATGAGCCGGGCGGTCTCTTCGCCATTGCCGCTCTTCACAACAAAGCCCTGCGCGGCGAACAGTTCCTTGGCCTTGGGTGCGGCCAGCGCCTTGGCCATCGCCTGCTGTAGCCGCGCGATGATGTCCCTGGGCAAGCCGGCAGGGCCGACCAGCGCGATCCAGGCATCGTAGGCATAGTCCTTGACGCCGGACTCCGCCAGGGTCGGCACGCCGGGCAGGCTATCCAGCCGCGCCGGGGTGCTGACCGCCAGGGCTCTCAGCTTGCCGGCCTTGATCTGCGGCAAGGCGGATGGCGTGGCCAGGAAGGCGGCATTGATCTGCCCGCCAAGCACATCGGTCATCAGTGTGTTCACTCCCTTGTAGGGCACGTGCAGCATATCGATGCCAGCCTTGGCTTTCAGCAATTCGCCGGCCAGGTGGAGCACGCTCCCTTTGCCGGAGGAACCGTAGCTCAGGCTGCCAGGATGGGCGCGCGCCGCGGCGATCAGTTCCTGCGCTGTTTTGTACGGCGAGCCCGCACCTACCACCAGCACCAGCGGCGTCGTGCCGATCAGCGCCACGGCCGTGATGTCCTTTACGCTGTCGTAGGGAATATTGCGATACAAGCCGGGGTTGATGGCATGGTTGGACGACACCACCGCGAGCGTGTAGCCGTCGGCGGCGGCGGACACCAGTTGCCGCGTGCCGGGAATGCCGGCCGCCCCTGGAATGTTCTCCACGTAAAACGGCTGCCCGAGGTCCTGGCCCAGCCCCTCGGCCACCACACGCGCGACCACGTCGGCGGTGGAGCCCGGCGAATTCGGCACGATCAGTCGCACGGTCCTGGCGGGATATTTGTCAGCGGCGTGGACGGCGGGCGCGCCGATGACCGGCAGTGCGGCTGCCGCGGACAGCATGGCGGTGGCGGCAAAAAGCCGCCCCGCCGCACGCAGGGCGCGCGAGGTGATGGGGAACATGTCTGTCTCCTGTGAATGCTGTGAATGCTGTGCATGGCGGCCGGGATCTGTCGCCCCGCTCAGGTGCCGCAATGCCCCCGCTGCCGCGGGGGCCTGGGGTGAAAGGCTACGGCGCAGGCCGGGCGGTACTGGCCTGCAATTGCCGGAAGGTGCTGATCTGCCCGGCCAGCGCGCTCGCAGCCACCGTGTAGGGGCTGGCCAGCCAGACCTGGCCCGGCCCCGAGCGGCCGGGGAAGTTGCGGTTGATGGCGCTGATGGTGACCTGCTCGCTGGTGGTGGAAGCGCCCGGGCCGCAGTTGGCGCATGAGCCGCAGCCCGGCATGACCAGGGTGGCGCCGGCGGCGGCGAAGGTGTCCATGTAGCCGCGCGCTTCGCAGTAGTCCTTCACGCCGAGGGTGCCGAACTGCAGGAAGAGCCGGGTGCGCGGCGATACCTTGAGCCCATGCTCCAGGCCCCAGCGCAACACCTCGTGGTAGTAGTCGAAATCCTCTCGCTTGCCGGCGGTGCAGGATCCGCCGTAGGCGATGTCCACCGGCACCGGCTGGTCCAGCGTGTCCGCCGCGATGCCGTTGCCGGGATCGCCCGGGCGCGCAACCATGGGCGCGATGACGCCTGCGTCGATGCGGATCACGTCGCGGTACGTTGCGCCTGCATCGCTGCGCATCCAGTCCTCGACTGCGAAGTCGACGCCACGCCGCGCCTTCAGGAAGGCCACGGTCTTGTCGTCGGGTTCGACGATGCCGGTGAAGCCGCCCAGCTCGGCGACCATATTTGTCAGCGTGGCGCGCTCGTCGATCGACAAGGCACGTACCGTGCTGCCGGCATATTCGAACACCATGCCGATGGCGCCGCCGGAGCGGATCGCGTCCATCTGCAGCAGGTAGAGCACGATGTCCTTGGCCGTCACGCCCTCGGCCAGCTCGCCCTCGACCTCCACGCGCAGCGTCTCCGGCACCTTGCAGCGCACGTAGCCGGTGACCCAGCTATTGGCGACATCCGTGGCGCCGGCGCCGAACGCCAGGCAGCCGAGCGCGCCGGAATGCGGCGTGTGCGAATCGGTGCCCACCACCACCTGCCCCGGCAACGCGTACTGCTCCGCCATCAGCGCGTGGCAGATACCTTCCGAGCCCGGTGTTTCGCCAGGAAGCGCGTTATGCGAGCGCACCGGATAGTCGTGCGCAAAACTGCTATGTCCCTGCATCAGGTTAGCCACACCGGGCAGCAGGCCGTCGCGCACATGCGGAAAGCTCTGGGCAGCCAGCACCAGGTGGTCCTGGAAGGCAATGATGTGGTCGGGCCGGTGCAACGCCGCCGGCTTGCCAAAGGCGCGATGCATCAGGTGCGCGCACATGCCGGTGAAATAGTCGTGCGAGAAACGCCAGTCCGCCGCCACGAACACGCCCTCGCCCCGCTCGGCAGGCCCCGTGCCGGCGAGCAGGTGACGGGCGATGATTTTTTCCACCAGGGTGCGCGGCGCGGTGTGGCCACCTGCCTGCACGCCCTGCCCGCCCGGTGCGCCCTCGCCGGCCGCTGGCCAGTTTGCGGCGCGGCTATAGGCCAGCAGGCCGCCTGCACGGATCACCTGCCGGGTCAGCGCGTCGCGCCCGGTCAGAAAGGTCTCGATGGGGATCGCCTCGCCCGCCAGCACCCTGTCGAGCACGGTGAAATCGGTGGTGGTGAGAATGCCGATGTTGTCGCAGTTCTGCTGGTAGATGCGCTCGAAGCTTTCCGCCACGATCAGGCGGATGCCTGCCGACAGTTCGGCCAGCGGACTGGACTCGCGCGACGAGCCTTTGCCGTAGCGCTTGCCCGCCACCGTGACCGCAAAGCCGCCATTGCGCACGGCATCGCGGCCGATGGGCTGCTCGCCGCCAGCCTGGAAGCCCACGTAGGGGAATTGCCCGAGGCGTTCGTCGTAGGTGAGCATCACCGTGACCGGGGTGATCTCGTCAGTGGAGATGTTGTCGCGCAGCGGGCCCGCCGCGGCCAGGGTCATCGGCATGCCCTCAAGCTGGGCGCGCACGCAGGCGGGGTCTTGCGACAGGTACAGCACGCGGCCGCTGAATCGAATGGTGTCTTCCATCGTGGGATTCTCGTTCTGATGGCCCCACTATATGTTTTGGCGCCGGACGGGCAAAGTGCGGAGTCGGCATGGCAGCCGTCTCGGTTCGAGACGGCTGCCCTGCCTGGCTATCGTTGCCATTGCCGATACCGCAATTGCCGCTATTGCCGATACCGCTATTGCCGGCAGAGAAACCCCACCAATGCCGCGGCACTGGCCGAAAGCTGCTCGCGTGACTGGAACACCACCACCAGTTGCCGCGTGGCCCAAGCATCCGCCAGCGGCCGCGCCGCCACGTCAAGCGTGTTCAGGTAAAGCTCGCCCACCTGGCGCGGCACGATGGCGATGCCCAGCCCGACATGCACCATGCGGCACAGCGCATCCAGGCTGGCCACCCGGATCTTGATCCTGAGCGCCGCGTTCAGGCGCGCTGCCTGTTCCGACAACAGCCGGCTCAGCGCGCTTTCATCCCGCAGCGCAACAAACGTCTCGCCCAGCAAGTCCGCGAAGCGCACCGCCGGCGCCGAGGCCAGCGGATGGCTGCCCGGCACCAGTACGCATAGCTGGTCCTCCCGGTACGGCAGCGAGACGAACTGCTCTACGCCTTGGATGGCGTTGCAAATACCAAAATCCGCACTGCGCTCGCCCACCATGCGCAGCACCTCGGGGCTGTGCTGTTCCTCCAGCTCGATGCCAACATCGGGATACACCCGGCCAAAGGCCGCCAGGTCCTCCGGCAGGAACTGCACGATGGCGCCGAGATTGCATACCATCCGCACATTCCCGCGCGCGCCCGAGGAAAAGCGCGACAATTCCGCCCCGAGCGCCTCGATATTGCCGATGATGGCCAATGCATGGCGCAGCACCGTCTCGCCCACTGGCGTGACCGTGATGCCGCGCGGATGCCGCTGGATCACCGGCAGGCCGATCATCGCCTCGATCTCGGCGATGCGGCGGCTGACCGCCGACGGTGCAATGAATTCACGCTCGGCGGCGCGGGCAATGTTCTGTTCCTGGCAGACGGCGACGAATAGCCGCAGCGAGGTCAGGTCAAGTTTTCTGAGCAGGTTGTCCATGGCTGCGATGCTACAACGATCGGGCATCGCTGACGATGCCGGACGACTAGCGCGCGGCACGCCCATGCGACGCTGGTTTGTGCCCCGCACAACGCGCTACTTCAATGTTGCGCGCAACGGGATGACGCGGCCGTGATAAGCATTATTCAGTCCGCCCTGTTGCTGCCGCACTCCCGACGGCGCAGAATCCGCGCCCCGGCGTGCACTTCCACGCCTAGAATAAAAGCTTGCATTGCCCCACAGATCACCAGCCCAGTCTTGCGTCGTAATCCGCGCCGGTGCCGTACTTCGTGCCCGCGCACTCATGAACGGAGACCTGGATTGCCGCTGCGCCTCGCCTTCCGGTTCTTCCCGTCTCGTTCGCCCGGCTGCCCAGGCTGGACGTGTCAGGCCGTGTATCTCGTCCGGACGCCGCCGCAGCGGCATCGGCGCATTCCCAAGGAAAATCCATGGCTAATTTCAGCCCTTCGCGCCGCACGTTCCTGAAGGCCAGCGTCGTGGCCGGGGTATCGGTGTATATCGCACCGATCGGCGGCAAGGCCTTCGCGGCCTTGTTCGAAGAAAAAATCCTGACCCCGGTCCAGTGGGACCCCAAGACCGGCGCCCCGAATTTCCGCATCGACGGCATGGCCAAGGTCACTGGCGACAAGGTCTTCGCCCGCGATATCCGTTCGCGTGACATGCCGCACTGGCCCAAGGCGCAATCGCACGCCTTCATCCTGCGCGCCACCAAGGCGGACCGCAGCTATGCGGGCTTCGACCTGGCGTTGCTGGGCGACGATCTCAAGCCCGACCGCGTAGTCACCGCCGCGGACCTGACGCGCGACGGCGTGGCCTTTCCCGCCTTCTATGGCGAGGACATGCTGCTGCCGGAAGGCAAGACGCCGGCCTATCTCGGTCATGCCGTGGCGATCCTGATCTATCACGATTTCGCCCGTTTCCGCTTTGCCAAGGACAAGCTCAAGTTCCACGACGAGATCATCCGCTACGGCGCCTCGACCGGCCCGCTGGAGCGCGATCCCTGGGGCACCTTCCGCTTCGTGCGGGTGGGCGGCGAGACGCCGTTCGACGATGATGTGTTTTCCAGCCTGAAGAATGCGCCTCTGTTCCCCAGCATGATGCGCAAGCACGAACCGGTCTGGCCCGACGGCAAGGACCACGGCCAGCTCGGCGAGCAGGGCATGTTCCACGCCGGCCAGATCCGCCAGCAACTGGACCAGCCACCGGCGGACTGGCTGGTGCTGGAGCGCGAGTACAACACGCAGTCCATCGATACCGCCGCGCTGGAACCGGACAACGCCAACTGCTGGTATGACGCCGGCACGCAGGCGCTGCACATGGTCGTGCCGACCCAGTCCCCCATCGAAGTCGGCGAAAGCGCGGCGGAGATGATGGCCAGGGCCAAGGGCGTGTTCCCGGTGAAGCAGGTGTTCGTCCATCCCTGCTACACCGTGGGCTATGGCTCCAAGGATCACTACAACTTCCCCTTCTATGGCCTGGTGACGGCGCTCTACGCCGACGGCAAGCCGGTGCGCCTGGCCAACGACCGCTACGAACAGTTCCAGACCGCGATCAAGCGGCACGCCTTCAGGATGCGCTACCGCATCGCGGTGGACAAGAACACCGGCCTGTTCCAGTCCTTCCAGGGCGACTTCGAGGCCAATGGCGGCGGCCGCGCCAACTTCTCGCCCTCGGTGGCAATGGTGGGCGCCACCGCGGCGCAGTCGATCTATTACTTCCCGAAGAACGACCTGACCGCCGTGGCCATCGCCTCGCGCGCCATTGATGCCGGCTCGGCACGCGGCTACGGCACACTGCAAAGCATGGCGGCCACCGAGATGATGGTCGACGAGTTCGCCGAGCAGCTCAAGCTCGACCCCATCGAGTTCCGCCTGAGGAACGCGCTGCGTTCGGGCATGAAGAATACGCAGGGCGCGATCCCCGCCGGCGCCATCCGCGTGGATGAAGTGCTGGAGGCGTCCAGGGCCCATCCGCTCTGGACCGGCCGCGCGAAGAAGAAGGCGGATTTCGAGGCGAGCCATCCCGGCTTGCGCTACGGCGTGGGTTTCGCCTGCGTGCAGAAGGACTTCGGCACCGGCGCGGAAGCCTCGTTCGCCAAGGTGGAGATGCGCGCCGACGGCACCATCGCCCTGCATCACTGCGGCGCCGAGATTGGCACCGGCATGTCGACCTCGCAGGCGGTGGCCGTGACGCGCTGGCTGGGCAAGCCAGCCACCGAAGTGCGCGTGGCGATCACCGACTGGCCCGACCTTCCCGTCACCGCCACCGGCGATCCTTACCTGATGAGCCAGGCCGACCAGGACAAGCTGTCGGCCAATCCGCGCTGGTCGCCGGCCTACGCCTCGCCTTCCAGCGCGACCAATTCAGCCTACTACTTCACCCACAGCACCCGGGAAGCCGCTCGCGTGGTCTTTATGCACGGGCTATGGCCCGCTGCCATGGCGATCTGGAGCCAGGGCGTCGGCGGCGGCCAGGCCGCCTCGCTGGTCGTACGCGTGGAGGATGCGCGCTGGGTCAAGGGCAAGCTCACCGCCGGCGGCCTGCAGGCGCTGCCCTACGAACAACTGGCGAGGAAGGCGCACGAGCTTGGCCTGGTCACGGGCGCCACGGTGCACGTGTTCAATCGATGGCAATGGAGCGAGGCTGATTTTGAGGTCGACGGCACGGCTGCCCGGCTGCCCATCGACGGGCTCTCGGTACGCTACGGCGATGGCGCGGATGCCGCGCGCAAGGCGCGGATGACCACCAGCGGCGGCTACCAGGTGCTGGACCGCAAGAAGGTCTACATCGCCCCGACCCAGCGCAACAACGCGAGTGTGACCTATTACAGCGCGGTGGCCACGCTGGTGGAGCTGTCGGTGGCCGAGGCCAGCGGCAAGGTGGATATCCTCAGCCACCACTCCATCATGGAATGCGGCTCGCAGTTGTCGCCGGAACTGGTGTCCGGGCAACTCCAGGGAGGCATCGCCATGGGCATCGGCCACGCGCTGCACGAGTTCCTGCCGCTCTATGAGGACGGGCCCGGCAACGGCACCTGGAACTTCAACCGCTACCACTTGCCGCGCGCCAGCGACGTGGCGGTGTGGTCGCAAACCGGGATAGTGCTGCCGCCCGTGTCCGACACCGATCCGCCCAAGGGCATCGCCGAAGTGGTGATGATTCCGGTGGTGGGCGCCATCGTCAACGGCATCGCGCATGCCATCGGCCATCGCTTTACCGCCCTGCCGGTCAGCGCCGAAAAGATTCAGGAGGTCCTGGCATGAGCATCGCCACCCAACCGCTTTCCCTCAACATCAACGGCAAGGACGTTGGCCCCATCGACGTGCCGGAAGGCCTGATGATGATCGACTTCCTGCACGAGTACCTGGAACTCACCGGCTCGCGCCTGGGCTGCGGCCAGGGCATCTGCCACGCCTGCGTGGTGATCCTGGACAAAGCCGACGGCAGCAGCGAGGAAGTGCGCGCCTGCATCACCGGCGCGCACTACTTCCAGGGCAAGAAGGTGCGCACGGTGGAAGGCCACGCCAGGCGCAACGACAAGGGCGAGGTGGTGGAACTGTCGCCGGTGCAGCAGAAGTTCCTGGAGCACTTCAGCTTCCAGTGCGGCTACTGTACGCCGGGCTTCGTCAACGGCGCGACCATCCTGGTGGAGCGGCTGAAGCGCCAGCCGGTAGCGCGGGACAAGGTCGACGAGACCATCACCGCGGCGCTCAACGACCATATCTGCCGCTGCACCGGTTACGTGCGCTACTTCGAAGCCGTCAAGGACGTGGTGGTCAACACCCCGGGCCTGGTAAAGGAAGACAAGTGATGATGAGCCAGCCCAACTTCCTCCGGCACGCGCGCGCCACGCTGGCGACAATGGCCGCGCTGGGCGCGGCCCTGCTGGCTGCCTGCGGCGACCGCGCCGCCCCGATCGACACCGCCGCCGACCAGCAACCCGCCACCAAGCTCTCTCCCGCCGACCAGATCGCCCGCGGACGCTACCTGGTGCGCGCCGCGGATTGCGGCGCCTGCCATACCAGCGCCCAGGGCGCGCCGTTTGCCGGCGGGGTGGAACTAGCCTCGCCATTTGGCACCTTTTACGGCACCAACATCACGCCGGACAAGGACCACGGCATCGGCAAGTGGAGCGCGGACGATTTCTACAAGGCGCTGCACGACGGGGTCACGCCGGACAAGCATCTCTACCCGGCCATGCCCTATACCTCGTATCGCGGCCTGTCGCGTGGCGACACCGATGCGATGTACGCCTACCTGATGCAGCTGAAACCAGCTGCGGTGGCCAACAGGCCGCACGATCTCAGCTTCCCGTACAACGTCCGTGTAGCGCTGCCCGGCTGGAACCTGCTGTTCCTGAAGGACCAGCTGCCCGACGCCTCCACCGGCCAGACCCCGCCCTGGCAGCGCGGCCGCTACCTGTCCAATGCACTGGGCCACTGCGCCGAATGCCACACGCCGCGCGCCGCGTTCGGCCGCCTGGACGCAGCCAAGCCACTGGCCGGCGCCGCGCTCGGCCGCGTGGCCGCGCCGGACATCACGCCCGCCGGCCTGGCCGCGCGCGGCTGGACGGGCGCCGACCTGCAGACCTTCTTCGCCACCGGCATGGCGCCGCAAGGCTCGGCTTACGGCGAGATGTTCCCCGTGGTCCATCTCAGCAGCCAGTACCTGAACAAGGCCGACCTCGCCGCGATGTCGACCTACCTGCTGGGCGACCAGCCGCCGCAGCCCCAGCCGCTCAAGCCGGTCAGCGCGGACGCGGCCCTGCTCAAACCCGGCCGCCAGCATTACCTGGCCGTCTGCGCCGGCTGCCACGGCCGCGAGGGCGAGGGCAAGCCGCACGTTGCGGTGGCGATGCTGGGCAATTCCACCGTGCGCAGCGCCGACCCGCACAACCTGATCGTATCCATGCTCGACGGCATCGAAGCCCAGAAATTCCCCGGGCTGGAGAGCCTGCAGGACATGCCCGGCTTTGCGTCGCGCATGAGCGACGCGGAGCTTGCCGACCTGGCCAACTACCTGCGGGCGAGCTACGGCGGACAACCCGGCGATGTGAGCGCGGACAAGGTGAAGGCCCTGCGCGCGGAAGCGGGCAAGGGCCATTGAGGGAGCGCGCGGGCGCGGACGTGCCGGCGCCCTGCCCGGTTCACGGGACGTTGCACTCCGAAGGGTTGGGGCTCAGGAAGGCTGACAGGCGCTCAGGCGCCGTCGAGGAAGGGGTTGCGCTGGCCCAGGCGCGTCCCGAGCGCATCGGGAGCCAGGCTCATGCTGGCGGAGTCCGTTGGCGGGTTGGGGCTGCGGGCCAGCGTCGGGTCGACCGGTGCGGGCGCCAGGCCCGGCTGAACCGGCTGTTCGGCACTTTGCGCATAAGGATCGCGTGCGGCCGGCAGCGTCGCCTGGGCCGACTGCGCTGCCGCCGGCATGGCTTGCACAGGCTGCGCGGATGGCACCGACTGGGCGGATTGCATAGGCTGGGTGGATTGCAGCGGCTGAGTCATCGGCATCGGCTGGGCCGGTTGAATGGGCTGGGCCTGCTGCGCGAACAGCGGGTAGGACGCGATCATCGCGCCAGCCATCAACAGGGATTTCGCCAGATGTTGCTTCATTCGGGTACCTCCAAAAAACGCCTTCAGGCATGGGAAGGACCACTGTAGCGCCGAGGTACCTGACATTTTGTTTGATTTTGCAACAGTCATTTACCAGCGTTGCCATCGACGCCACGGCGCGTTATCCGCGCGCGCTCGATCGTTGTGCTGCCACCAGAGAGCGGGGACGACTGGCTAGTGTGCCGGGCACCCGAAGCTGCCAGGCGCTTCCTGATCCTCTGCACCGCTGACCGCATGGAGGGCAGCTCTCCGTGGCGATGGCCCCTCTCCTGCTCCCTGGATCCTCGTTGGCGTGATCCATTGCGACAGTGCTGCGCTCTGTTGGACCGATGCCGCCTGCGGTATAGTCCTCGCGTTCAATTTCGGCGGAGAGACAGCATGGCGGAGAAAAAGGTTCGCGTGTCGCATATCGGTGTTCCCGGCGACCTGAGTGTATTGAAACTCAAATCGTATCTGCGGACGGCCTTTGCCAATGCGGCGCAAACGGAGAAAACGGAGAAAACGGAGAGTGAGGCGGAGATCCTGCTGGTCAAGGTGCTTGTGCCCCGCCCGCTCGGCTTGCGTGCGGGGGAGAAGCTATTGGACAAGGTGCTGCAAGGCATCGTCGACAAGGATTCCCGCGTTACCCGCGTCTCGGTTGAGTTCGTCGATGGCGAAGTTACGCAGCAGACCATTGACGCCAGCATGGCGAGGATCCAGAAGGAACTGGATGAGTTCGGGCACGTCTTGCACGAACGTTCAGAGGATGCGGGCCGGGATTGATCCACGCCACGGCGCATGGCAAATGCAGCTCTCCATGCAAAGCGCAAATCGCATCGACACACCAAACGGATCTTCCGCCGAGACTTCGCTATCTTCCTGGCGTTGCGCGCCGAGGCGGGCAAGGAGCACTGAGGGAGAGGGCCGGCGACAACGCACAGCAGACCGCACAGATGCTGCATGGCCATGCCGCGGTCGAGCGCGTCTACTATCCGGGCCTGCCCTCTCACCCCGGCCACGAGATCGCGCGTGGCCAGATGCGGCTGTCCGGCGGCATCCTGTCGCTCGAACTGCGTGGCGGCCGGCCAGCGGCACGGCGATTCCTGGACCGGCTGACACTGGTCACGCAGGCGGTCTCCGTGGGCGATGCCGACTCGCTCGCCTGCCATCCCGCCTCCACCAAGTCGAGGATGCGCCGGACCTGCTGGCGGATATTGCGCAGGCGCTGGCTTAACGCAGCCAGGGCCCATCGGGTTCCATGCGCACGCCATAGTGCTCCAGCCCCCGCGCGTGCCGCTCCGGCGAGATCGCGCGCAGCGCGGCAATTGCCACGTGGTACCGGTCGATCTCGAAGAAGCGCCGCAGCGCCGCGCGCGTATCGCTGCGCCCGAAGCCATCCGTGCCCAGGGCGGTGAACGGCGCGGGCAGGTACGACGCGATAAGCTGCGCATAGGCCCGTACGTAATCGGTGGCGGCAATGACCGGGGTTGCGCCCGGCAGGCAGCGCTGCAAATGGCTTTCCGTTTCGCCACCGCTGGCGAACAGGCTGTCGCGCTCGCATTCGCGGGCGTCCCTGGCCAGTTCGGAGAAGCTGGTCACGCTCCAGATCTCCGACTTGATATCCCAGTCGCTCGCCAGCAGGTCCGCGGCGGCGATGACTTCGCGCAGGATGGCGCCCGAGCCGAGCAGCCTCACGCTGGTGGCGGCGCCTTCGGGACCGCGCGTGCCGTAAAGGTACATGCCCTTGATCACGTCGTCGTGCGCGTCCTCGCGCAACGGCGCCTGCACGTAGTTCTCGTTGTTGACGGTCAGGTAGTAGAACTCGTCGCGCTGTTCTTCCAGCATGCTGCGCGCGCCGTGATGGATGATGACCGCTGCCTCGCTGGCGAAGGCCGGATCGTAGGCGCGGCAGTTCGGCACCGTGGCGGCAATCAGTTGGCTGGTGCCATCCTGGTGCTGCAGGCCTTCGCCGGCAAGGGTGGTGCGCCCGGCCGTGGCGCCGATCAGGAAGCCCCGCGCGCGCTGGTCCGCCGCCGCCCAGATCAGGTCGCCGACGCGCTGGAAGCCAAACATCGAGTAATAGATGTAGAAGGGCAGCATGGCCACGCCGCTCACGCTGTATGACGTGGCTGCGGCCGTCCACGAGGCCAGCGCCCCGGCTTCGGTAATGCCCTCTTCCAGCAACTGCCCTTGCTGGCTTTCCTTGTAGTACAGCATCGAACCGGCATCCTCCGGCTCGTAGAGCTGGCCCATGGGCGAGTAGATGCCGATCTGCCGGAAGAGGTTGGCCATGCCGAAGGTGCGCGCCTCGTCCGCCACGATGGGCACCACGCGCGGGCCGACGGTCTTGTCCTTGATCAGGTTGGTGAACAGCCGGACCACGCCGGTGGTGGTGGAGACCGCGCGGTCGTCCGGCTCCATGGCGAAGCGGCCGTACTGCATAAGTTCCGGCATGCGCAGCGCGGGCGCGGTCCGCGCGCGCGCCGGCAGGTAACCGCCCAGCGCCTGGCGGCGCGCGCGGAGGTAGGCCATCTCGGGACTGTCCTCGGCCGGCTTGCAGAAACGCAGCGCCGCCACGGCATCGTCGTCCAGCGGCAGCGCAAAGCGGTCGCGGAAGGCCAGCAGCGCGTCGATGTCCAGCTTCTTCTGCTGGTGCGCCGTCATGCGGGATTCGCCCGCCTCGCCCATGCCGTAGCCTTTCTTGGTCTTGGCGAGGATCACCGTCGGCCGGCCCTTGTGTTCCTGCGCGGCGCGGAATGCGGCATACAGCTTGCGGAAATCATGCCCGCCCCGGCGCAGCGCATCGATATCCGCGCTGCTCATGCTGGCGGCCAGCGCTTTCAGTTCGGGGTCGCGGTTGAAGAAGTGCGCGAGGTTGTAATCACCATCCTTGGCGCCAAGGTTCTGGTATTCGCCATCCACCATCGCGGCGAAGCGCCGCAGCAGCGCGTGGCTGGTATCGCGGGCGAACAGGGCATCCCACTCGGAACCCCAGACCACCTTGACCACGTTCCAGCCGGCGCCGCTGAACAGTGCTTCCAGCTCATTGATCACCTGCCCATTGCCGCGCACCGGGCCATCGAGGCGCTGCAGGTTGCAGTTGATGACGAAGGTCAGGTTGTCGAGCTTCTCGCGCGCGGCGAGCGAGAGCGCGGCGAGCGATTCCGGTTCATCCATTTCGCCGTCGCCGAACACGCCCCAGACGCGGCGCGCCGCGGTGTCGGCAATGCCGCGATGGCCGAGGTAGCGCAGGAAGCGCGCCTGGTAGATGGCGCTGATCGGGCCAATGCCCATCGAGCCGGTCGGGAACTGCCAGAATTCCGGCATCAGCCAGGGGTGCGGATAGGAGGAGAGTCCACCGCCGCCTGTTTCCTGCCGGTAGCTGGCAAGTTGGGCTTCGGACAGCCGTCCTTCAAGGAAGGCGCGCGCATAGACACCCGGCGCGGAATGCGGCTGGAAGTAGACCAGGTCGCCCTTGCGCTCGCCCTCGTCCGCGCGGAAGAAGTGATTGAAGCCCACTTCGAAGATCTCGGCGGCGGAAGCATAGCTGGCCAGGTGGCCGCCAAGTTCTCCATAGGCCTTGTTGGCGCGGACCACCATGGCCAGCGCATTCCAGCGGATGATCGAGGTCAGTTTTTGTTCGAGCGCCAGGTCGCCGGGATAGCGTTGCTGTTCGCCCACGCCGATCGTGTTCTGGTAGGCCGAATACGGATTCGCCCTTGGCCCCAGGCCGAGATGGCTCGCATGCTCGGCAAGGCGTTCCAGCAGGAAGCGCGCGCGCGGGGCACCGCTGGCGCGGAAGACGCCGGCCAGGGCGTCGAGCCATTCCCGGGTCTCTACGTGGTCGGCGTCGTCATCCCGGCCTGCGTCCGTGGCGGTTGGTTTTTCCAGTGCGCTCATTGGCGGTCTCCGTGGGGCTTCGTTGTTCTATTGCCGGCGACAGCGTCAATGGCGGCGCATCGCCTAGTGCTCTTGCGTCCGGTCGGCTTCGGCTGCCTGCAGCGCGAAGTCCGGCCATGAATCCATTCTAGGGATGGGCCTGCCGCATAAGCTGCCGAATTCACCGGTCCGGATACTCATGCGCAGTGGAGCATGCTGCGGCGGGCCCGGTTTCCCCGCGCTTGTGCTGACTGGCCCCGGAAGCGCCCGCGGGCGCATCTGGCGGGACGGCCCGTTGCGCCGCAGCTGAAATGCAGGAAGCGCGCCAGATGCAACCGCTGGCCGGGCCGGTCGCCAGCGGATTCGGCATTGCCCTGATGCCGGCTTCGCCGGGTGCCTGGCAGCAGGCGGACATGGCGTTTCCGCCAATCAGCCTCGGCGCGCCCGGCAGCCTCCGGCGCGTCGTCCCGCCCGCGCGCCTCGGCTTGCATCGTCTGCCTTTATACTGCGGCATGGCCTACGATCTCACCGACAAACTCGTCATCGGCATCTCGTCCCGAGCGCTATTCGACCTCGAGCACGAGAACGGCATCTATCAATCCGAAGGCGTGGCTTCCTACTCCGCCTACCAGCGCCAGCATGAGGACGAGCCCCTGCTGCCGGGCACGGCGTTCCCGCTGGTGCAGGCGCTACTCGAACTCAATCACCTGATCCCGGACCGCAGGCTGGTCGAGGTGGTGGTGATCTCGCGCAATTCGCCCGACACCGGGCTGCGCGCGTTCAACGCCATCGAGACCCACCGGCTGGACATCACCCGCGCGGCCTTCACCGGCGGCGAGCCGATCTCGCGATACCTGCAGGCCTTCAAGGTAGACCTGTTCCTCTCGCGCGAAGCCTCCGACGTACAGGCCGCCATCGACGGTGGCGTGGCCGCGGCCCAGCTTTATGCCGCGCCCGCCGACTATCACGCCCCCGCCGGCCAGATCCGCATCGCCTTCGACGGCGATGCCGTGCTGTTCTCGCCCGAGTCCGAGCAGATCTTCAAGCAGAAAGGGCTGGAGGCCTTTACCCGGCATGAGCAGAAACACCGCCACAAGGCCATGGCCGAGGGGCCGTTCGCCAAGCTGCTGCTCCGGCTGGCGGAGATCCAGGCGCATTTCGAGCCGGGACAGTGCCCGGTGCGCATCGCCATCGTGACTGCGCGCAACAGCCCGGCGCACACGCGGGTGGTGCATACCTTGCGGGCGTGGAACGTCAGTATCGACGAGGCGTTCTTCCTGGGCGGGCTGCCCAAGGACCAGGTCCTGCAGGCCTTCGGCGCGCATATGTTCTTCGATGACCAGGAGGGCCATGTGGAACTGGCTTCGGCGGTGGTGCCGTCGGGGCGGGTGCCTTATAAGGGCGGCGAACTGGGCGGCGGCAAGCGGCGTACAGCTGCGCGCAAGCGGGTGACGAACCCGCAGGCCGATGCGCCCCCTGGACACACGCCTGAGTCCGCTGCCTCTTCCGTTAAATGAAGACGTTCGCCCTTTACCTCGTCACCGCCTGCGCGGAAATCCTCGGCTGCTATCTGCCTTACCTGTGGCTGCGCCAGGGCGCCAGCGCCTGGATCCTGATCCCCGGCGCCCTGGCGCTGGTGTTGTTTGCCTGGCTGCTGTCGTTGCACCCGGACGCGTCCGGGCGGGTCTATGCGGCTTATGGCGGGGTTTACATCGCGGGCGCAANGGCGGGATTTACATCGCGGTCGCAATCGCGTGGTTATGGCTGGTGGATGGGGTGCGGCCGAGCCACTGGGATCTGGCCGGGGTGGCGGTGGCGATTGCGGGCATGGCGATTATCGTGTTGCAGCCACGGTGAGATAAAGCGGGCATGGATAGGTACGAGGCTGCAGGCACGGCCTCGCTATAATGAAGTCCGCGCCCCCCCGCGGACGGCACTTTTTTGCTTTGACGGTCCGCCGCTGCCTGATTCTTATGATGACCTTGATTGAAGCGTTCGGTCTTGTCGAACGCCTGCCTGCCAGAGAACGCCTGATAGTTGGCCGCCCGAACGAGGAGCGCACGTCCTGGTCCGCCGGAAGCATTGAGAGCTCGGACCTGGTAAATGACCTTGACCCGAGCGTGATTCAAGTCATCGACGAATTCCGCGCTGGCAATCGCAATCTCAGGGTGATCATCTTCAGAAAAGGCGATGCCGTCGATCTCGTGGTGGCGATGGGCGTCGACTCCCTGGACGCCATTGCAGATGCGCTTGCGATTGCCGATCAGGAGCGGGCGCGCCGCCGCACTCGCTGACCGGCACGGTGCATCCGGGGCCGCTCAGGCCGCCACGCGCACCGCCTCGCCCCGATACCGTGCCAGCAGCTCCTCCCGGCGTGCCGCCACTTTTTCCATATTGGCTTCCTTGACATGCCCGAAGCCACGGATGTCGTCGGGCAGGCTGGCCAGCGCCACCGCCGTGTCCAGGCGATCGGCACTCAACGTCGTGCCAAACTCTTGCACCATGGCGATGTAATCCTCGATCAGCTTGCGTTCCGCGCGCCGCTCGGCGGTCTTGCCGAACACGTCGAAGGCAGTGCCGCGCAAGCCCTTGGCGCGTGCCAGCAAACGGAACGCGGTCAGCATGGCCGGGCCGAAGCGGCGCTTGACCAGATGGCCATGTGAGTCCCGCTTTGCCAGCAGCGGGGGGGCCAGGTGGAAGCTGAGCTGGTAGTCGCGGCCAGGTTCGCCTTCGAACTGCGCGCGCAGTTTGTCCAGGAAGGCGGGGTCGGCGTACAGGCGGGCGACCTCGTACTCATCCTTGTAGGCCATCAGCCTGGCCAGGTTGCGCGCCACGGCTTCGCTGAGCGGCAGGCGGGCATTGGCACCCACGCGCTTCTCGGCGGCGCGCACGCCGTCGACCACGGCGCGGTACCTGGCGGCGTACGCCGGGTTCTGGTAAGCCGTGAGCAGGGCTTCGCGCTGGCGGATGACGCTATCGAGCGTTTCCGGCATGGCCACCACCTGCGCGCGCGGCGCCATCTGCAATTGCGCGCTCAGCGCCGCTTCGCCATGGTGCGCCAGATAGCGCCCCCAGTCGAAGGCCAGCAGGTTCTTCTCGACCGACACGCCGTTCAGCTCGATGGCCCGCACCAGGCTGTCACGCTGCAGCGGCACCCAGCCTTTCTGCCAGGCAAAGCCGAGCAGCAGCGGGTTGGAGTAGATCGAATCGGCCAGCAACTTCACGGCCCAGGCATTGGCATCGATAAAGGCGCAGGCTTCGCCGACGCTGGCGCGCAGGTCTTGCTCGGCCGAGGCGCCCGGGAACTTCCAGTTCGGGTTCTTGATGAAGTCGGCGGTCGGCGTGTTTGCGCTATTGATGGCGGCCGCCGTCACGTCGACACGGGTCTTGGACAGGACTTCGGGCGAGGCCGAGACGATGGCGTCGCAGCCGATCACCAGCCGCGCCTCGCCGGTGGCGATACGGGTAGCATGCAGCGCGGCGGGAGTCGGCGCGATCTGCACATGGCTGATCACCGCGCCCCCCTTCTGCGCCAGGCCGGCCATGTCGAGCACGGTCACGCCCTTTTGCTCCAGGTGGGCAGCCATGCCGAGCAGGCCGCCGATGGTGACCACGCCAGTGCCGCCGACACCCGTTACCAGCACGCCGTAGGGCCGTTCCAGCGTGGGCAGCGCCGGCTGCGGCAGCGCGCTGAAATCGGCGAGCGCGCCCTTGCCGCCCGCCGCGGCCGGCTTGCGCACCTGAGCGCCTTCAGCGGTGACAAAACTCGGGCAGAAGCCGTTGACGCAGGAGAAGTCCTTGTTGCAGGAGGACTGGTTGATCTTGCGCTTGGTGCCCAGCGGCGTCTCCAGCGGCTCCACCGACAGGCAGTTGGACTTGACCGAGCAATCGCCGCAGCCTTCGCAGACCGCGTCGTTGATGAAGGCGCGCCTGGCGGGATCGGCCATGGTGCCGCGCTTGCGGCGGCGGCGCTTCTCGGTGGCGCAGGTCTGGTCGTAGATCAGGATGGTGACGCCGGCGGTGTCGCGCAGCTGGACCTGGATGTCGTCGAGCCGGTCGCGGTGATGCACCGTGACGCCGCCGGGCAACATGCTGCCGTCGCCGTATTTCTCCGGCTCGTCGGTCACCACCACGATCTTGCTGGCGCCTTCGGCCAGCACCTGGTGCGCAATCTGCGGCACGGTCAGCACGCCGTCCACGGGCTGGCCGCCGGTCATCGCCACGGCGTCGTTGAAGAGGATCTTGTAGGTGATGCAGGCCTTGGACGCGATGGCCGCGCGGATCGCCAGCAGGCCCGAGTGGAAGTAGGTGCCGTCGCCAAGATTGACGAACACATGCTTCTCGCCGGTGAAATGCATCTGGCCGGTCCACGCCACGCCTTCACCGCCCATCTGGCTGAAGGTGTCGGTATTGCGGTCCATCCACATCGCCATATAGTGGCAGCCGATGCCGGCGAGCGCGCGCGAGCCTTCTGGCACGCGGGTGGACGTATTGTGCGGGCAGCCCGAGCAGAACCAGGGCTTGCGCTCCACCGAGATGCGCGGGCGCGCGGCTTCACGCTCCTTGGCCTCGATCAGCGCCACGCGCGCGGCGATGCGTTCGCGCACGTCGGACGGCAGGTCGCTCTTCTCCAGCCGGGTGGCGATGGCCTTGGCGATCAGCGCCGGCGATAGCTCATAGTGCGCCGGCAGCAGCCAGTTGCCGCGCGGCAGCGACCATTCGCCGCCGTGGTTGCCGCGCTCGTCGAACTTGCCGTAGACCTTGGGGCGCACGTCGTCGCGCCAGTTGTAGAGTTCTTCCTTGAGCGCGTATTCGAGGATCTGGCGCTTCTCTTCCACCACCAGGATCTCTTCCAGGCCGGTGGCGAAGTCGCGCGCGTCGTGCGCGTCCAGCGGCCACACGCAGCCCACCTTGAACACGCGGATGCCGATGCGGCGGCAGGTGTCGTCGTCCAGGCCGAGGTCCGACAGCGCCTGGCGCACATCGAGGTAGGCCTTGCCGGCGGTCATGATGCCGAAGCGCGCGTTGGGCGAATCCAGCACCACGCGGTTGAGCTTGTTGGCGCGGATATAGGCCAGCGCCGCATACCATTTGTGGTCGAGCAGGCGGGCTTCCTGCGCCAGCGGCGGGTCGGGCCAGCGGATATTGAGGCCGCCTTCCGGCATGGCGAAGTCCTCCGGCAGCACGATCTTCACGCGTTCGGGATCGACCTCGACCGAAGCCGTGGATTCCACCACGTCGGTCACGCATTTCATCGACACCCACAGGCCGGAGTAGCGGCTCATGGCCCAGCCATGCAGGCCATAGTCGAGATATTCCTGCACGTTGGACGGATACAGCACCGGGATGCCGGAAGCCAGCAGCACGTGTTCGGACTGGTGCGCCACCGAGGACGACTTGGCGGCGTGGTCGTCGCCCGCCAGCACCAGCACGCCGCCATGCTTCGACGAGCCGGCGGAATTGGCGTGCTTGAGCACGTCGATGGAGCGATCCACCCCCGGGCCCTTGCCGTACCACATCGAGAACACGCCGTCGCGGGTGGCGTCGGGGAACAGGTTGACCTGCTGGGTGCCCCACACGGCGGTGGCCGCCAGGTCCTCGTTCACGCCGGGCTGGAACACCACGTCGCTGGCGGCCAGGTGTTTCTTGGCCTTCCACAGCGCCTGGTCCACCCCGCCCAGCGGCGAGCCGCGATAGCCCGAGATAAAGCCGGCGGTATTCAGCCCGGCAGCGCGGTCGCGCGCCTTTTGCAGCATGGGCAGGCGCACCAGCGCCTGGGTGCCGCTGAGATAGACGCGGCCTTTTTCCAGGGTGTATTTGTCGTCGAGGGTAACCGACGCCAGGGCATCTTGCTGGGCTTGGGATAGGGGGGCATTCATCGATGCTGTCTCCGTACGCTCTTATGGGGCTGGAGCTGAGTGTAGGAAGGCGCGCCGATATCGTAAAATCACGAATTCAGAGAGCAGGTATCTGAAAAACGCATAGCTGGAGCGCACATGGCGAAAGAACGGCACGGCAAGGAAGCGGGCGGGCAGCGCATTGCCAAGGAAATCACCTTGCGGCAGTTCCGCTACTTCGCGGCGGCGGCGGAAACCGGGCAGTTCTCGATGGCGGCCACGGCCGAGCATGTGTCGCAATCGGCCATTACCAATGCCGTGCTGATGCTCGAGCAGCAGCTCGGCGTGCGTCTCTTCGATCGCTTGCCGCACGGCGTGGCACTGACGGCGGAGGGCCACCGGCTGCACCAGCGCGCCCGCCAGATCCTCGACGCCGTGCAGGACACCCTGCGCGAGCCGCGCTTCCAGGCGCACAACCTGCAGGGCAAAGTCCGGCTGGCGGCATCCTATACCGTGCTGGGCTACCTGCTGCCGGGACTGCTGGCGCGCTTTCGCACCAACTATCCGGATGTGGATTTCGACCTGCACGACATGGACCGCCCGGGCATCGAGCAGGCCGTGCTGTCCGGGGAGATCGAGTTGGGCATCGGCCTGCTGTCCAATATCGAAAAGCTGCCGCGGTTTGCCCACCACACGCTGATCCGCTCGCGGCGGCAGCTCTGGGCGTCGCCGTCGCACCCTTTGCTGGCTCTGCCGCGCCTGACGCTGAAGGATATCGCGGCGCACCCCTACATCCTGCTCACGGTGGATGAAGGCGAGCGCTCCACGCTGCGCTACTGGCGTAGCAAGCGGCTGGCGCCGTCGATCGCGTTTCGCACCAGTTCGATGGAAGCGCTGCGCGGCCTGGTGGCGCACGGCTTCGGCGTGACCGTGCTGTCCGACATGGTGTACCGCCCGTGGTCGCTGGAGGGCAGGCAGATCGAGGCAAGGCCGATTGCCGACGGCGTGCCGGACATGGAAGTCGGGCTGCTGTGGCAGCCCGGGCGCAAGCTGGAGAAGGCGGCGGACGCCCTGCGCGAGTTCCTGATCCACACCAGCGGCAGCTGACTGCGCCGCTGCGCCACATCGCCACACCGACTGCTCCAGATTGGAACACCGCCTCGCGCCGTGGCACATCGGCCACAGCCGGCATAGCCCGGGCAAGCGCCGTCTTTGCCCGGTTTCCGGCGTTCTCGCGCCGTGATGTCCGCCGGGCACAGCTCTTGCGGAAGGATATCCGTGCGCAAACAACGCGGCACGACACGCAGTACAGAGCGAAATCACAAATCGGAGCGAGACATGAACATGGCGGAAATCGCCCAGCTGGGCGTTGCGTATCCCTACAAGGAACAGTACGAAAACTATATCGGCGGCGCCTGGATGGCCCCGGCCGATGGCCAGTACTTCGAAGCCATCTCGCCGGTCACCGGCAAGACCTTCACGCGCGTGCCGCGCTCCAACCAGAAGGACGTGGACGCCGCGCTGGACGCGGCGCACCGCGCCAAGGGCGCCTGGGGCCGCACCTCCACCACCGAGCGCGCCAACATCCTGAACCGCATCGCTGACCGCATCGAGGCCAACCTGGTCACGCTGGCGGTGGCCGAGACCATCGACAACGGCAAGCCCATCCGCGAAACCACGGCGGCCGACCTGCCGCTGGCGGTAGACCACTTCCGCTATTTCGCCGGCTGTATCCGTGCGCAGGAAGGCGGCATCTCCGAGATCGACCACGACACCGTGGCCTATCACTTCCATGAGCCTCTCGGCGTGGTCGGCCAGATCATCCCGTGGAATTTCCCGCTCCTGATGGCCACGTGGAAGCTGGCGCCCGCGCTGGCGGCCGGCAACTGCGTGGTGCTCAAGCCCGCGGAACAAACCCCGGCCTCGATCCTGGTGCTGATGGAAATCATCGGCGACCTGCTGCCGCCGGGCGTGCTCAATGTGATCAACGGCTTCGGCCTGGAAGCCGGCAAGCCGCTGGCATCCAGCTCGCGCATCAGCAAGATTGCCTTTACCGGCGAGACCACCACAGGCCGGCTGATCATGCAGTACGCCGCGCAGAACCTGATCCCGGTCACGCTGGAACTGGGCGGCAAGTCGCCGAACATCTTCTTCGAGGATGTGCTGTCCGCCGACGATGCCTACTTCGACAAGGCACTGGAAGGCTTCGCCATGTTCGCGCTGAACCAGGGCGAAGTCTGCACCTGCCCGTCGCGCGCGCTGATCCAGGAGTCGATCTACGAACGCTTCATGGAACGCGCGCTCAAGCGCGTGGCTGCAATCAAGCAGGGCCACCCGCTCGACAAGACCACCATGATCGGCGCGCAGGCCTCGCAGGAGCAGCTGGAAAAGATCCTCTCCTACATCGACCTGGGCAAGCAGGAAGGCGCGCAATGCCTGATCGGCGGCGAGCGCAACGCGCTGGGCGGCGACCTGTCCAGCGGCTACTACGTCAAGCCCACGGTATTCGCCGGCCATAACAAGATGCGCATCTTCCAGGAAGAAATCTTTGGCCCGGTGGTTTCTGTCACCACCTTCAAGGATGAAGAGGAAGCGCTGGAAATCGCCAACGATACGCTCTACGGCCTGGGCGCCGGCGTATGGACGCGCGACGGCGCGCGCGCCTTCCGCATGGGCCGCGGCATCCAGGCTGGCCGCGTGTGGACCAACTGCTATCACGCCTATCCGGCGCATGCGGCCTTCGGCGGCTACAAGCAATCCGGCATCGGGCGCGAGAACCATCGCATGATGCTGGACCACTACCAGCAGACCAAGAACCTGCTGGTGAGCTACAGCCCGAACGCGCTCGGCTTCTTTTGATATAGCGCAAGAATGGGCGCATCCGCCCATGCCATGATCGGCATGGCGCCCGCGCTGCCGGCCTCCTCTGCCGCGCAGCGCGGGCGTCCTTGCCAACAGCATCAGGAGTCGAGATGACAGCGATGATGAAAGCCGCCGTGGTGCGCGAATTCGGCGCCCCGCTCACGATCGATGAAGTACCGGTGCCGCAACCTGGACGCGGCCAGATCCAGGTCAAGATCGAAGCCTCGGGCGTATGCCACACCGACCTGCACGCCGCCGAAGGCGACTGGCCGGTCAAGCCCACCCTGCCCTTTATCCCCGGCCACGAAGGCGTGGGCTTTGTATCGGCGGTAGGCGCCGGCGTGACCCGCGTGAAGGAAGGCGACCGCGTCGGCGTGCCTTGGCTGTACAGCGCCTGCGGCTATTGCGAGCACTGCCTGCAGGGCTGGGAAACCCTGTGCGAAAAGCAGGAAAACACCGGTTACTCGGTCAACGGCGGCTATGGCGAATACGTGGTTGCCGATCCCAACTACGTAGGGCTGCTGCCTGACAGCGTGGGCTTTGTCGAGATCGCGCCCATCCTGTGCGCGGGCGTCACCGTCTACAAGGGCTTGAAAGTTACCGATACGCGCCCCGGGCAATGGGTGGTGATCTCCGGCATCGGCGGGCTTGGCCATGTGGCGGTGCAATATGCGCGCGCCATGGGCCTGCGCGTGGCGGCGGTGGATATCGACGACAAGAAACTCGAGCTCGCCCGCAAGCTGGGGGCCGAGGTCACGGTCAATGCGCGTACGACCGATCCCGTGGCGTTCCTGCAAAAGGAAATCGGCGGCGCGCACGGCGTGCTGGTGACCGCGGTTTCGCCCAAGGCGTTCGGCCAGGCCATCGGCATGGTGCGGCGCGGCGGCACGGTTGCGCTGAACGGCTTGCCGCCGGGAGACTTCCCCACGCCGATTTTCGATGTGGTGCTCAAGGGCATTACCATCCGCGGCTCCATTGTCGGCACCCGCAGCGACCTGCAGGAATCGCTCGATTTCGCGGCTCATGGAGCGGTCAAGGCAACCGTGTCCACCGCGCCGCTGGAGAAGATCAACGAGATCTTCACGCGCATGCGCGCCGGCGATATCGAAGGCCGGGTGGTGATGGACTTTGCTGCCTGAGGTTTGCGGTCTGAACGATCGCCTTAATGATCGCATGGACGATCGCCTGAACGGTCTGTAGGCAAGGAGCCTCCCGATGTCCAACGCTGATGCCACTTCGCCCGATGCGGTGCAACGCGTCGTTGCCACCCCTGCCGCGCTTGCGCTGATCGAGCGCTTGCGCGCTCAGCATGGCGCGTTGATGTTCCACCAGTCAGGGGGGTGCTGCGATGGCAGCGCGCCGATGTGCTATCCGGATGGCGAACTGATTATCGGCGATGCCGACGTTTGCCTCGGCGAGATTGGCGGCGCGCGGTTTTATATGACGCGGGCGCAGTTCGAGTACTGGCAGCATACGCGGCTGGTGATTGATGTGGTGGCTGGGTCGGGGGGGATGTTTTCGCTGGAGGGGCCGACGGGGATGCGGTTTTTGACGCGGTCGGAGTTGTTTGGCGATGAGGAGGTGGAGAGGTTGGTTTCTCCTTTTCCTTCTCCTTCTCCTTCTCCTTCAGATTCAACTTCAACTTCAAAGGCTTAAAGTCAA
>NZ_JFJV02000272.1:0-4999 GCF_000611145.1 Cupriavidus sp. SK-3
TCGCAGAGGCTCCAAGGTCGAATGTGCGAAGCGATTAGGAGCTCCGGCGCCTTCACACCCGTGATGGAGCATTGGCCATCCCATCGCTTGATAAGCTGCTCACGGAACAAACCTTGACCAACACGTGCTTTGATGACCGCCTCACGCACGGTGTCGTCGAGTGTCTCCAGATAGCGCACGAAAAGCGGATCGTTGGCTGGGTCGAGCGCGGCAGGGTCAATCTTTGCTGCCTCAGGAGGCAATGGTACATCCCGGTTTATACGGTAGTTCCCCGTGGCATCGTCATACGAGTGGACCCACCAGGTGGCCGGATCCATCCCACGAGTCTCAACTTTGGATGCAGCGTCAAGATTCGGAAGCTCTGCCAGCTCTCGATCCAGCTCGTCCTTCCTGGTCCCACCGACTACGATTACCCGCAAAGGCTGACGTTTGTAAAACGCGGCGCTGACTACATCCTCAAGCTTTCTGGATCGCCCCAGCCACGCTCTAAGTCTGCCAGCGTTGTCTTTTAGGTTTTCCCGGGTGAACGCCGCAGCCTTCATCAGATCGTTGCGATACTTTCGATCGTTACCGTCGTAGTATGCAGGATCGGCCTCATGCTCGATATCTTTGAACCAAAGGCAGACGACGGCAGGCTGGCCTGCCGGGTCAACAAACGCCCACTGCGAGTTCCGATACGTATTGGTGTAGGGATCTATCGGTTCGCCCGTAATTGTAGATACGCTCCAATCTCGGACGTCGTGACTCAGATCCTTGAGCAGCTGATAAACAGTTGGTTTGCTTGTTGGCCGTACAATCGGCGGATACTTAGGAAGGCTCGTCGACAGCATGAAGTATGGAAATGATGGGACCTAGGCGAGAGCATACCGACTTCGTTGATGGAATGTCCAAGCACGCTCACTTCGTCGATCTCGTCAAACCGATCAAAGAATGCACTATTCTCTTTGATCAGTCGCTCTGATGGTTTGAATGTCGAGAAAGAATATGCAACAAGGATAGCTTGCAAGACACTTGGGACGAAGAAGAGATCACCAATCGGCAGAGGTTTCTTGCCAGTCTCGCAACGAGAGCATGGCCTATTGGCACAACCTGAGCCATTGATCATCCAAGTCGCAAATCTGCCGCCAGGAAGCATGTACCGCTTACCATGGATCGCCCAGACAAGCGTGGCACCATGCGCTCCACGACGCCATGGCTCACAGGGCCGGCTGGCTCGCTACAGGCAAACAAGATCCGAGTTCGGCCCAGGCAACCCTCGGTTCGTAGTGGATCGACTCGGCACTTGTGCGTCGACCGAATAGAGTGAAGCATCGCAATCGTACCGATCGGGAAAATTGAGCCTTCGGCGCTCCTCCTCACGAGCCCATTTCTTACCGAATGGGAAGAAACGGCTTGTTCGGTGTCGGCCCATGGGTTAATCTTCCCGTACGGTAAGAAAACGAGAGGAGCCGTTATGGGTACCCCCCACAATGCGTCAGCGAAGACGATTTCAACGCCCGCCGACCTGGGCGCGATGGTGCGCAGTCTACGCAAAGATCAACGGATCACACAGCGCGACTTGGCCGCGTTCGCGCAAACCGGCGAACGGTTCATCGTCGATCTCGAAGCGGGCAAGCCCACGGTCCAACTGAGCAAGGTCCTGCAGGCCCTGGATCAGCTTGGCATGCGTCTGGCTGTGGTACCGCGATGAGTAAGGGTATTGTAATAAGATAGGTGGACGCAGGAGAACCGCACTCTGCGGGCAGTCGCATTCGAAATAGATAATCGGCCAGAGTGATCAATGCTATGCAATCACGCGCTCAACATCTCGGTTAGTGACTGTCGTAAAGCAGCGACCATCTCACCTGGATCATCGACGTCAATCTTGGCTGCCCCTACGTTCGTTAGCAGTACCGTCCCTCGGTGAGCCCCTTGCAGACGCAATTGCACCTTTTCAAGGGTATATCGCTTTCCCTTTGTGAGCGAAGTACTCGCTTCGCGAACGTCTTTCTCCCCCTTGATCACCGCTTTCGCAAGGATACCTCGCTCCACCTCCAAAGCGCCGATCTGCAATACGTCAACAATCCCCGTCACTCCACTTAACTCCTGAAACAAACCTGCCCAAGCCAGAACATCGAGCGACAAAGGACTGATCGCCAACGCAAAATCGGAGACCTCGGTCAGCCGACTGACCAGGCCTTGTGTACTTCGTGGCGCGTCCATCAGTTCAAGCCCCGGACCAGTAGTGGCAGCGCGAAACTCACACTGCTTAAATTCCACTCGATCAAAGGCAAGCTCCTTGCCGAACGGGTCCACTACCTTGTCGGTGTATTCCACCCTCTCAACGTAACGTGCCTCGACGAAATCGTCCCGTACGCGATCAATGACGAATCCGTCGGTGCTCGCATCGTCAAATGGTTTGGTTTTGAACCGTTTGGCCAACGTGCGCATAGGCATGGGCCATTCCGCGCGAAACCACCGATATCGGCTCATGCGGTGCCCCCTTCGTCCGGCGCTGCCGAATCCGCATTGGCTTTGTCGAACAAGTCAGCCAAGACTTTTCGCGCCGTAGTTTCGATCAATTCGAAAAGCAGCGGTTTTAAGTGATCTTCTACCGGCTTGAAGTTCTTGGCGTAGTCACCGTTCGGCAGGCGCGACGCGTAGCGAACACCGTACTTGAATCCTGTACCGGCGGGACCGTCATCAAATGACGCATCGAACTGGATCATGTCCTGCGGCTCCTGCTGTTGTTTCGACCGCCACGTGATCGCAGTAATGAAGAACCCACCTTTGCGAAGCTGCTGATATTGCTCCGAAGCGACTAGATTTTTACCCTGGATGGCAACGCTATGCACGACCGCGAGCATTTCCTGCCTAGCGGACTCATCCTCGTCTTCGTCCAACTCGACGGTGTCTTCCTCTTGATCGGACACACCAGACGCTACCTTGAGATTGGTCACAGTCTGCAGGGAATAGCCAGGAATGTTGGCAATGAGTGAGGTGAAGAACGACGTTCGGTGCTCGGCCTTCGTCAACCCGACGAGTTCGATTTCTTGAGCAGGAATGACAACCTTCTTCTTGCTTTCGATCTTGTCGCGCAAGTTTCGGACCACCGCCTTGGCTTTTTCCGTCGCAGGCATGCGGATGGTCGTGACGCCGTTTTTGCTGACAAACTCGATGCCAGCGTCTTTGCGTTGCCGCTGGATCAAGCGCGTGCGAGAGTAGTCATACTCGTTGTATTCGATGTTCATAATGACACCGTCCGCACCTTTCTTATGAGATGTGACTTTCTCTGTCTTCCGCACCTCGGCTTGGTAGGCATTAACTACCTCCTTGATCTCATCCACCGAGAGATCGGCACCCAGGGTTACCGATGTCGTCTTCTCCCCCCGTTTGGTGTGCTCTCGTCGTTCGATGACACCGACGACGTCATGGAAATCATGCGTCAGCAGGGCCAGACGATCGACCAATCCCTCTCGGGTTGTTTTGGGCGAATAGAAGATTCCCCGATCGCGAGCGAGTTCATGAAGGACAGATTCCGTCAACTTCTGTTTGCCCGACATTAATAGGTCGTAGATTTCCTTGTCCGTGGCACAGTATTGTTGAAGTTTGTCACTCATAGTCCATCCCCAATTCGATCGACGAGAACGTGCTGATGACCTGTGTCATCTTCGAGTACTTGATAGCTTTGACTACCGTCGCGAGATCGTTGTCGCCATTGCCGTCCCCCATCTCCTCGATGTACTGTTGAACAGCCTTTTGGAACGTTGCATGCGCGGCTGGTGCCGTGTCCAGCGTCTTGATCTGGACGTCTGTATCCTCACCCAGCACCTGGTAGTGGCGGAGGTAGTCAATCAGGTACATGAACTCTTGCGTCGTACTTCCATCGCGCCGATAAAACACCACGACGCCTCGCCGATCGCCGGATTTCGGTTTCTTGTATTGGAGAATTATCCACGGGGCAGTGAGCATTTCCAGCGTCGCGGCCTTTGCCTTTTCCTCCTGGACGTTGGCTTTTCGCACCAGTTGCGGATAAAAATACTGGCAATGCTCGCGATCCGGTAACCGATCAGCGCCCGATGAGCCTCGCATTTGACGGATCTCGTAGCGCACGTTGTCCAGCCAAAAAACATCCTCGGGACCCAGCACGACCAACTTCGTATCTTTGGGGAGGTCCAGTTTATCGGTCTTGATCGAAGTAAGTTGGCTGGCGAAGCTCTTATCGTATTCGCCATCATGGTTGTACACGAAGAGCAGCCCGCAAATCTCAGGCGACACATGGTCATGCACGTAGAGATTGCGCCAATCGTCGCTCTTCTCCGCACAGGCCACCTGCTTCGCCAAGCTTTCAACCGCGCCACGGACGGCGCTTGGCTTGATGGAGTCCTTGGCGTAGCTTTTCAAATCGCAGTTCACATAGGTTCGCACTTGCGAGTACGGCTCGTCATAGAAAAACACCACATCGGATGGATGTGTCTCGGTGCTGTGGTGCTCTTTGTCCTCGCACGGCCAATTCTGATTGGTCGGACCAACCTTCTCCCAAAAAAACTCCGAAAACAGCTCGTCCGACAGTTTCTCGGCCATTTGGGCTATGTGAACGGTTTCTGCCATTAAGCTACTTTCCCCAATGTGGTGTGACGGCGCGACGCGTCAGGCCCCTGGAACCCCGGTCGTTAGCCATTATTATACCGATCAAAATGATCGGGGTATTCGCCTTAGCATGATAGACTTAACGGTCTCGTCAGCATCATCGAATCAGTTTTTTGTGAAACAATCCGAACGTCCGCCTGCAGCCCCTTTTAACCAGGCCCAGCGCGAGCGACCGGCCTACCTAGCAGGCTGCTGAAATACTGTTTTTCGAACCTCCGCCCAGAACTGACGACCTCGCAGAACGGCGCACATTCGATTTTCTAGACACGGTCGAGGGGTAAGGTACCCCTTGGCCGGCCACAATCGGGGTGTCAAAAAGGTATTTCAGCAGCCTGCTAGTCTTACTGTGTCACAAATTCGGTTGGTCAGC
>NZ_JFJV02000273.1:0-61003 GCF_000611145.1 Cupriavidus sp. SK-3
CCCCGCCATGAATGGCGAGGTTCTCGGAGCTAATCTGATGAGCAACCTGCAGCAAACCAATGTCCCCGACATGCCAGCGGCTGAGCGAATAGGCTATACGCTCTGGCAACTCGTGCTCTATATGTTGCGCCTGGGTACGCTGGGCTTTGGAGGCCCCGTAGCCCTCGCCGGCTACATGCACCGGGACCTGGTGGATGAACGCAAGTGGATTACCGATGCCGATTACAAGGAAGGCCTGGCGCTGGCGCAGCTGGCGCCCGGGCCGCTGGCCGCGCAGCTCGCCATCTATCTCGGCTATGTGCATTACCGCATCGTCGGGGCGACCTTGGTCGGCATTGCATTCGTCATTCCGTCGTTCCTGATGGTGGTGGCGCTGGGTTGGGCTTACGTCCGGTTTGGCGGACTGAGCTGGATGCAGTCGGTATTCTATGGGGTAGGTGCCGCGGTCATCGGGATCGTTGCGATCAGCGCATACAAGCTCACGAACAAAAGCGTTGGCCGCGACAAGCTGCTGTGGGTGATCTACCTGGTGCTGGCGACGGTGACGGTCGTCACCGAGTCCGAGATTGCCTGGCTGTTCCTGGCGGCCGGCATGGTGGTGTGGTTCTGGCGGGCGCCGCCAAAGTGGCTGCGTCAAGGCGGCCTCAATGCCATGGCGGCGACGCAGGTACCCACAACAGTGAGCGGGATCGTCAGCACCGTGGATTGGCCGCTGTTGGCGCAGGTTGGCGTGTTCTTTGCCAAAGCCGGCGCTTTCGTATTCGGCTCCGGGCTTGCCATCGTGCCGTTCCTCTATGGCGGCGTCGTGACCGAACACCATTGGTTGAACGACAAGCAGTTTGTCGACGCCGTCGCAGTGGCCATGATCACGCCGGGCCCCGTGGTGATCACGGTCGGCTTCATCGGTTATCTGGTCGCCGGCCTGCCGGGCGCATCCGTGGCCGCGCTTGGCACCTTCCTGCCTTGCTACCTGTTCACCGTGATCCCGGCACCCTACTTCAAGAAGTACGGCAAGCGGCCCGGCATCATCGCCTTCGTCGATGGCGTGACGGCGGCGGCAGTCGGGGCCATCACGGGTGCCGTGATCGTCCTGGCCAAACGCTCGATTGTCGATCTGCCTACCGCCTTGCTTGCGCTCGTCACGGTCGCCCTGCTCTGGAAATTCAAGAAGCTGCCGGAGCCAGTCATCGTCATCGGCGCAGCCCTGGCCGGTCTGGTTGCCTACCCGCTACTTCACGCCTGAGCCGCACGAACAAGGAATCGATCATGACCTACCAGATGAAGCCGCTTGCCGTCGATCCACGCAAGCTCACCGGCCTTTCGGAAAAGCTGATTATCAGCCACTACGAGAACAACTACGGCGGCGCTGTGAAGCGATTGAACGCCATCACGGCGGAACTTGCCGCGCTGGATCCGGCGACCGCGCCCGTCTTCATGCTCAATGGCCTGAAGCGTGAAGAACTGATCGCCGCCAATTCGATGATCCTGCACGAGGTGTATTTCGACGGGCTGGGTGATGGCGGCGCCCTGGGCCCCGAACTGGAGTCGGCGCTTATCCGCGATTTTGGCAGCCTGGCCCGCTGGCAAGCTGAGTTCACGGGCATGGGCAAGGCGCTGGGCGGCGGCTCGGGCTGGGTGCTGCTGAACTACTCGCCACGCGACAAGCGGCTCGTGAACCAGTGGGCGCCCGATCACGCACACACGCTGGCGGGCGCTACTCCGATCCTGGCGCTCGACATGTATGAGCATTCTTATCACATGGACTTCGGTGCAAAAGCTGCTGCGTACGTGGATGCCTTCATGCAGAACATCCATTGGGCCCAGGCAGCCGAGCGCTTCGCCGAAGCCCGGAAGTAAATTCGGAGCCAGGAACATGCCCACTGCCATCTCTTCCCACGAACTTGCCGAAGCGATTCAAGCACCGGTCCCGCCGCAGATTGTCGACGTCAGGCGCAGGCGGGCTTTTGATGCCAGCGCGCAAATGATCGCCGGTGCCTCCTGGCGCAACCCTGACGACATAGATAGCTGGATCGCAGAACTCGACGCCAGCCGGCCGGTGATCGTCTATTGCGTGCATGGCCTGCAAGTCAGCCAGGACCGCGCCGCACGGCTAGAGGACGAAGGTATCCGAGCGGCCTATCTCACTGGCGGCATTGAGCAATGGTCCGCCGGCGATCACCCGACCATCGGCAAATCGTAAGGAGCCGGCCATGAAATGGATTACCCGCGAACGTCCGAAGATAGACCGGATTGCCTGTCCCTGGCTGATAGCCCGTTTTATCGACAAGGAACCGGAATTCCTGTACGTGCCGGCCGGCAACGTCGTGAAAGTCGCAGGCGAGACTGGGGCTGTTCCCTATGACATTCCTGGTGTCGAACTTTCGCATGTCGGAGAACTGTGCAGCTTCGACGCCTTCCTGGACAAGTACCGTTTGAATGATCCCGCCTTGCAGCAACTCGCTGGCATTGTGCGGGGGGCGGACACCTCAAAGCTGGACCTCACACCGCAATCGGGAGGGCTCTACGCCATCTCGCTGGGCCTCTCGCAGGTCTTTTCCGACGACCACGAGATGCTCAGGCACGGCATGGTGATGTACGACGCTTTGTATGCCTGGTGCCAGCATTGCCAGGCGGAAGCGCATCGTTGGCCGCCAAAGATGCCCGCATGAACCGCCAGCCGCGTCATTGCTCGGGAAATACACTGTGAAGCCGATCCCACTCATGTTATGGATGCTGCTGACGGCCATGCCGGCAACCGGAGAAACGATCATGTTCAACCAGGACAGGCAAGGTACCTTGCCCGCGGGATGGGTGGCCGGTGTCACCGGCAATGGCACGCCGAAATGGACTGTCGAGGCGGACCCGTCCGTGCGGGACGGCACCAACGTGCTCAAGCAGTCCGGTTCCGGGGATTTCCCCTGGTGTGTGAACCCTGCCGCCTCCATCGCCGATGGCTTCGTGGAGGCAAGGTTCAAGCCCATGTCCGGCCGCGAGGACCAGGCAGGCGGCGTTGTCTGGCGCTGGAAGGACGGCAACAACTACTATGTCGCGCGGGCGAATGCACTGGAGAACAATGTCTCGCTGTATTACACGGCAGCCGGACGCAGGCACACGATCCAGTACAAGGATGCGCCTGTCGAAGCCAAGGTCTGGCATACGCTACGCGTGGAGTTCGTGGGGAACCATATCCAGGTCGCGCTGGACGGCAAGCGCTACATCGATGTGGTGGACGACCATATCAGCGGTGCCGGCGCGGTGGGCGTATGGACCAAGGCGGACAGCGTGACCTTGTTCGGCACCTTCTCATATGGGTCCGGCGGTACGGATCAGCACCGGGAAAAGATGTGAAACCAATGGTCGCGTACCGCGATGCAAACGCTTGAGGATCCTGCTGTGACCGTCGGACAAGCCCGGCTCGCTCGCCTGCTGCTGCCAGCAGGTGTCCATGCCGGTGCCTTGCCACTTCTGGTCGGGCGCGCGTTACGCGGCTTCTGTGACGGGTTCATCGCCGTCCTCCTGCCCGCATACCTGCTAGCGCTCGGTTTCGCGCAACTGGCAGTGGGATTGGTCAGCAGTGCCACCCTGATCGGCTCGGCACTGGCGACGATACTGGTGGGCATCCTCGGCCATCGCTACCCACAGCGCCGTCTGCTGTTGCTGGCGGCCGCGCTGATGGCCGCGACCGGCATCGGATTCGCCGGGCTCTCCGCCCTCTGGCCACTACTGCTGGTTGCGTTCGTCGGTACGCTTAACCCAAGTTCCGGAGACGTCAGCGTGTTCCTGCCGCTGGAGCAGGCTCGCCTTGCTGATTCCGCCACCTCAGAGGCGCGCACGGCGCTGTTCGCCCGGTACAGTCTGACCGGAGCCCTCTCCGCCGCCATTGGCGCGTTGGCAGCGGCGCTGCCGGGCTGGCTTGCCGCACAGTTGGGGGTATCGTTCCTCGGCGCCATGCGCGCGATGTTCATGCTCTATGCATTGACCGGTGTCGCGCTCTGGTTCCTCTATACGCGGATGCCCGAACCAGAGCCGCACGTGGCATCGGTTAGAACGCCACTAGGCCCGTCCCGCCGAATCGTTACCCGCCTTGCCCTGCTGTTCAGCGTCGACGCCTTTGCCGGTGGGCTGGTGGTGAACTCGCTGCTGGCACTGTGGCTGATGCAACGATTCGGCCTCTCACCAGGGGCTGCCGGCCAGTTCTTTTTCTGGTCGGGCTTGCTCTCCGCAGGCTCCCTGCTTGTTGCCGTGCCGCTGGCTCGCAGGTTCGGCTTGCTGAACACCATGGTGTTCACCCACATTCCGTCCAGCCTATGCCTGATCGCGGCAGCATTCTCGCCTTCGCTGGTGGCGACGCTGGTCTTCTTGCTCGCGCGCAGCGCGCTGTCGCAGATGGACGTACCGACAAGGACCGCCTATGTGATGGCGGTCGTGACGCCGCCCGAGCGCCCCGCTGCCGCCAGCCTGACCGCGGTACCCAGGAGCCTGGCTGCCGCGCTGGGTCCGACCCTCGCGGGCGGCTTGCTGGCAATGGGCTGGGTCGGCGCGCCACTGGTCGCTTGCGGCCTGCTCAAGATCGCCTATGACCTCGCGCTGCTTGGTGCATTCCGGCGCATCAAGCCAGTCGATTAACGTGACACGAGCGTTGCATCGATCGGTCTGATGCGACGCGGCCGGGCCGACGGCCTGGCGTTCTCGCCTCCCTCCAATGGACGCCATGTCAGCCGGCGAACGACCTGCCGTTCAGCACCGGACACCGGATATCGCGACGAAACCTGCACCTTAATGGTGCTCCGGCCATTTCGGGTGGTAAACGTCGATGGTGAACGCGTGCCGGTGACTATGCGTCAGGAGGTGGCTGAAGTGTCGCGCGACGTTGGCCGGCGCCTGTACCGGGTCGAACTAGGGCACTTCGTCGTGGGCACTTTCGTTTGGGTCGCCTGATCGGCCGGTCCCGCCGTTGGGGAAAGCAAGCCGCGAATGGCCGAAGCGGGCCGGAATGCGACCTCCGGCAGCCGCACTGAAACGATCGGTTTCCCGGCGAGTCGTTCACTGTGCGCTATGGCAAAACAAGTACTGGTATGCTTTGCAACCTGCACCAGCGCGCTCCGGGCGGGCTGGTGGCTCAACATAAGGTTCAGCCACACGGGGCGTGATCGTAACTGGACGAAGAATCAGCGATGAGCGTTGTATTGAACGACGACCTGCCACACACTGCCATGCCGCTAAGCCGCTTGTTGTTGCCGCCGGAGCCGCCAACGCTTGCGCCCGGCATCGTGCACAGCAGTTTCAGCGTGCGAGGCGACGCCCGTCACAGCTTCCGGGCCTGGCAGGAGCGCATGGATCCTGTCTACGACATACGGCCTCCGTCGAAGCGAGCCGAGGATACCTTCGATGCATCGCTGTCTCGTTACACGATCGACAATCTGAGCTTCTTCGACTTCCACACCGGGCCGAACCTGGCCGTGCGATCGTTGGGCCGGGTTTCGACCGAGAGCGTTCATGACATAAGCTTCAGCGTGTTCCTTGAAGGGCCGCCGGGCCAGTTCCTGGGCGGCAAACCGCTGCCCGACGCGCCGCACATACCGCAAGTGCCAAGTATCCTCGCGCTGGACATGGATCAGCCGTGCACAATCCGGAGTTTTCAAGGCCGGATACTGCTCCTTTTTGTGCCGCGCGCTTTGGTGGAGAGGTCGTTCCCCGATGCCGCCTCGCTGCATGGCCGCTGGATTCACGCAACCACCCCTTTGATCCGCCTGATCATCGAGCATCTGGTAGCGTTGAATCGACAAATCGTCGGGCTCGACCGGGAGGAAGCGCGTCAGCGCTTTATCACCGCGGTTGAGCTGCTTGTCGCCGCTTTCAGCCGTCAGGCCGGTCTTTCCGGCAATGGCCGCGCGGCGGTGCGCGCTGCCGTCTATGGACAGGTGCGGCGCCATGTCGAGGCCAATCTGCACGATCCGGATCTGTCGCCCGACAGCGTGCTGGCATCGCTGCATCTCTCGCGCGCCAGCGTGTACCGTCTCTTTGAGCATGAAGGCGGCCTGGCCGCTTATATCCGCAGCCGCAGGCTGCGCATGGCGGCCAATGAGCTGGTGCGCTTTCCGCATATAGAGGTACAGGACATTGCCTCGGGGTTGGGTTTCAATGATGCGTCGAGCTTTACGCGTGCGTTCCGTCGCGCCTTCGACATCGCGCCGCGGGAGTTGCACGAGTACGCGCCGTTGCTCCGGCAAAAAAATGCGGCACAGCAGCGCTTCGCATAGACGGGCAGTGATGAACACCCCAACACTGCCCCCTACCTTTTAAGATTAGTTTTCGCCACCAGTCCCTTCATCACCACGTCGTCCGCCGCGATCATCGCCTTGAAAGTAGCCGCGTCGGCATACGCAATCCCCAGATGCTGCCGGCGCAGCGCCTCCACGAACACGGGATCCGCCACCGCCTTGCGGGTTGCGACCGCCAGCACTTCCAGCACTTCGGGTGGCGTGCCTTTCGGCGCAGCCAGCCCGCGCCATGTCCCGATCGAAAGATCGATCCCCTGTTCACGCAGCGTGGGAACGTTCTCGAAACCCTTGACGCGCTGGTCGGCCATCACCGCCAGCGTCCTGACCCTGCCGGCGGCTACGTAGGCCGAAACTTCGGCCGGGCTGACGGCCACCGCGTCGATATGTCCACCCATCAATGCCACCAAGGCGGGCGCGGCACCAGAGAACGGCACGTGATTGAACCTGACATGCGCCTTGTCCTCCAGCGCCGTCGCCGCCAGGTGCCAGATCGAACCGGGCCCCGAATTCCCCACCTGCACCTCGCCGGGATGCGCCGCGGCGAACTTCAGGAACGCATCGATGGTGTTCCAGCGCGAGTCGGCCTTTACCGTGATGGCGGACGGATCGGCATTCAGGCGTGCAATCGGCACCAGGCCGGCGGCGTTGAGGGTGGTCGGCCCAAGGTGCGGAACGATGACGGCTTCCGCGATGATGATGCCGAGCTTGTACCCGTCCGGCTTCGCCCGGGCCACTTCCGTCATGCCGATCGCGCCGCTGGCACCTGGCTTGTTGACCACGGTCAGCGGCTGCGGCAGGTACTTGCGCATGGCTTCGCCGAATGCGCGGGCAACCGTGTCGGTGCCACCGCCCGCCGCGCTCGGCACCACGAGTTCGATCGGACGTTCCGGGTAGGGAGCGGCCTGCGCCAGGCCGGCGGCGGCCAGCGAGGCAAGGAGCGTGGCCATGTGGGACAGCTTGCGGAGCAATCGCATCAACGTCTCTCGTTCTGGGGTGTCTGCGAAACCGAATCCATCGCGGGGAAGCCCGGCGCTGGCTCAGCTGCGTCGCAGGTTGTCTCAAACACGCTCCGGACTGCGCGGGGCGGCGTTCCGGGAGCGCGTTGCCAGCCGCCCCGGCCTCATCATGCTACGTCCGGGTACAAAGCGGCAACCCTCCGCGCGCGGCCGCAGGGGTGCATCGGCGTCCATTCATACGTACAGATGGCTCGCTGTCACCCCACCTTGATTGGGTAGGTGACCATCTTCAGCTTGCCTGGTGTCCCGGGTGTGCGGCTACGATGTGCGAACAAAATGCCGACATCGGATACCTGGAGAAGACCAGCGTGAGCATCAAAAGCAAGCCATATATCGTCGGGGCCTGCGAGCACCCGACCCCGCGGTGCGCATCGGCCAGCCGGTCCGGCTCAGGTTCGCCGCGACCCCCGATGGGGCGCCGGTGCCGGCCTTCACGCTCGCCTGACTGACGCGCGGACGCCGCTCGACAACGCCGGCTAGCGCGTCACCGTTGCTTTGTGGGAGTAGCGGTCGCCCCGGAAGATCAGCTCCGACGTGCAAAGCGCAATGCCACGGATATCGATCGGGGTGCATCGCAGGCGTAGCAGCGGGGTTCCGTCCGCGACCCCCAGCCGCCGCGCCACATCCCCGGCGGCGGGGATCGCCGAGCTTTCGGTAGTGACCTCTTTCATCCGGTAACCCAGCCGGCTCTCGAAGATCGCCATGACGTCATTGGTCTCAAGGTCCTCCTTCACCAGCGCGCGGATCACCGCTTCGTCACCCATGATCATGAACAGGGCCGCGGGCTCGGCATTCGACATCCGGAGCGTAGTGGCGCATAGCAGCGCAGCGCCCGAACTCAGGCCCAGTGCTTCCACCGCGAACGCCGGCGCCTTGATCTTGCGCACCGAGAGCAGCTTGCCATGGGCAAGCTTCCCCCGTGCGCGCGAAGCCTCATAGAAGCCCGTCAGCGGCCCCAGGTTCGAGGTCTCGGCGGGCCGGGTGACGAAGCTGCCCTTGCCGTTGACCTTCTCGATCAAGCCGCTCGCGTGCAGTCCGGCCAGCGATTGCCGGACCGTGATGCGGCTGACGCCAAACTCCGCCATCAGCTCGGATTCCGACGGCAGCTTGGCGCCAGGCCCAAGCTGGTTGTCGACGATGCGCTGGCGGAGTTCTTCTTCGATTTGTCTGAATCTGGGCTGGGGCGTGGTCAAGGTCCGGGTCCTTCGTGTTTCGAGCGGATCCCCTGGCTGGAGATCCTGGCGGTCCATGGATTATACCTATCATGACAGGATGCCACTTTCATCCTTGACCTGTTATAACAGGTCGTGGCAGTATTGAGCCGCCAAGAGTACGGCCGACCGTACCGCCGGCTCAGAGATACGGAGCGAGACACAGACACGCCGGTTGCCAGTCATGCGCAACCCGGTGTGACCCCTTGCGCGCTCTCGTGTCTTGCGCGGCGATACCGGCCCGCGAGCAACGCTTCACGATACGAGAAAACGGAATGAGCAACGCAGCACAGAATTCCCGCGCGCAAGCGGCCGCGGCGGAGTATGACTACATCGTCGTTGGCGCGGGCTCGGCCGGCTGCGCCCTGGCGGCGCGGCTGGCGGAAGATCCGGCGGTCACGGTGGCATTGCTGGAGGCTGGCCCGGACGACCATCACTACAGCGTGTGGACGCCGCTCGCCCTGGCCGCCGTGGTGCCCAAGCGCGGTCCGCGCAACTACGCTTACCGCACCGTCGCGCAGCCGGGCCTCGACGGGCGGCGCTCCTACCAGCCGCGCGGCCGGGGGCTGGGCGGCAGTTCTTCGATCAACGGCATGGTCTACATCCGCGGCCACCGCAATGACTACGACCATTGGGAGCGCCTGGGCTGCAAGGGCTGGGGTTACGACGATGTGCTGCCCTATTTCCGCCGCAGCGAGCGCAACCAGCGCGTCAGCGACAGGCACCATGGCAGTGATGGCCCGCTGCATGTCAACGACCTGCGCACGCCGAACCCCTTCTCGCAGCGCTTCGTCGCGGCGGCCGTGCAGGCCGGCTTGCCGTTGAACAATGACTTCAATGGCGCGGAGCAGGAAGGTGCCGGCCTGTACCAGGTCACGCAACGCAACGGCGAACGCTGGAACTGCGCGCGCGCCTACCTGCATGGCGGCAACGCCGCCGACACCGCACTGAACGGCGGGCGCAGGGGCCTGACCGTGCTGACCGAAACGCAGGCGCTGCGCGTGGTCTTCGAAGGCAAGCGCGCCACCGGGGTGCGCGTGTCGCGCGCCGGCGCAGAGCAGACCCTGCGCGCCAGACGCGAAATCATCCTTAGCGGCGGCGCCTTCAATTCCCCCCAGTTGCTGCTGGCCTCGGGCATCGGGCCCGCATCGCATCTGGCCGAACACAGCATTGCCGTGGTCCACGACCTGCCGGGTGTCGGCGAAAACCTGCAGGATCACCTCGACATCACCCTTTGCCAGCAGGTCCGCTCGACCGATCTGTACGGCTACAGCCTGGGCGGCGTATTCCGGATGCTGTCGGAAATCCGGCGCTACCGGCGTGAGCGCACCGGGATGGTCAGCTCGAACCTGGCCGAAGCCGGCGCCTTCATCAAGAGCCGCTCCGATCTCCCCGAGCCGGACCTGCAATTGCATTTCATGCCCGGACTCTCGCCCACCCACACCGGAATGAGCCGGCGCGAGCTGAAGCATGGGTTTACCGCCCTCGCCTGCGTGCTGCGCCCGGAAAGCCGGGGACACGTGCGGCTGCAGTCTACCGATACGCGCGATGCGCCGCTGATCGATCCGCGTTTCCTGTCGGCCGAAGCGGACATGGCAGGCATGGTGGCGGGCGTCAGGGCGATGCGCCGCATCTTCTCGCAGCCGGCGCTGGCAGGCGCGGGCGGCAAGGCGCTGCTCACCGATGCGTTCGGAGCCGGCGAGGGCAACGAAGAGGCGATCCGCGCCTACATCCGCAAGCATGCCGATTCCGTATTCCATCCCGTAGGCACCTGCAAGATGGGCACCGACGACATGGCGGTGGTCGACCCCGAACTGCGCGTGCGCGGCGTGGAAGGCCTGCGCGTGGCCGATGCCTCGATCATGCCGACCCTGATCGGCGGCAATACCAACGCGCCGGCCATCATGATCGGCGAGAAGGCGGCTGACCTGATCCGCGCGGCGGCCAGGTAACCAGGCCGCCCGGGAACTGGCGGCGCCGGTTTTTTCCCGGGCGGCCCTTCATGACAGACGACATCCCGAAGCAGAAGTGAGCGATATGAAGCAAAGTCCTTGCCCCACCCGGTTGACTTCCGACCGTATCCACGCCCGTGGCCTCCGGCTTGCCCTGGCGACGACGCTCGCCGCCACCGCGGCGGCAGCGCACGCGGCCGGCCCCGCTGGTCCGGTTCCCAACCCGTATCTCGCGCAGTCCTACAACAACCAGACCCACTGGAACGATGCCGCTACGGACAGCGTCGGCTTTGCCGTGCCGCGCGGCAACTTCGAAGTCACGCCCGATTCGGTGCAGGTCATTCCCAACGAATCGGGGAGCCTGCCCCTGGTCGCCGATCGCGTTGGCGGCAAGGACATCTACTGGTGGTGGGCCGGCTTTTCGCTGCGCAAGGTGGGCGTGGACGGCGACAGGCTGGTGGAACTCGCCCGCACCGAAATTCCGGTACACCTGCCGAACTACACGCCGGTCACCGCCGGGCAGCGCCGCGAACAGGCAGCGGCAGTGAAGAAATTCCTCGATGCAAGGGACGAGCAGGGTCTGCTCGACTATATGAAGTCGCAGCCGAACCGCGCCCTGACGCTGGCGGAGGATCAGGTGGCCAACGGCGCGGTCTATTCGGTGCTCGGCCGTGACGATGCCTTCTACGGCTGCAGCGGCCGGCAGATCTTCCGAATCGACCAGGAGGATCCGAAGGAAGCGGGCTCCGGGATGACGGCGCCGCGGGCGATCACGCTGCCGGCTTCCCTTTTCGACAATGCCAGGGCGGCGAGCGGCACGCGCAGTCCGGCCGACATCCTGTTCGGCATGGGCATGTCCTACAACGGCTACCTGGTCGTGAATACGCTGGGCGGCAAGGTCATCACCCTGAACCGCGACACGCTCGAGGTCGTCGACGTCTTCACGGTCGCGGGCAAGGACGAACTGTTCATGAACAGCTTCGCCACCGGCCCCGAGGCCAACGGCGGCGCGGTGTATGTCGCCTCCAACACGACGATGTACCGCCTGGTGGTGGACAAGGACGGCAAGATCCGCAGCGACGATGCCAGCGGTGCATGGCAGGCATCCTACGATCGCGGCGTGCGCATGCCGGCGCCGAAGATTGGCGACGGCACCGGCTCGACACCGACCCTGATGGGGTTCGGCCCGAATGAGGACAAGCTGGTCGTCATCACCGACGGCGCGAAGAAGATGCGCCTGGTGGCGTTCTGGCGCGACAAGATCCCCGCCGGCTGGAAGCAGAAGCCCGGCACGCTGTCGCCGCGCATCGCCGACCAGAAGGTGGTCGACATGGGGCCCGCGCAGGAGTCGGTGCAGTCGGAGCAATCCGTGGCCGGCTTTGGGGACTATGCCTTCGTCGTGAACAACATCCCCACCGGAAGCGCCCCCCAGCTCAGCCCGTCCGGCACCTTCGCCAGCCTGGTCAACGGCGCCACCCGCCCCGGCCCGGCCGGCGTCGCCGCCCTCAAGTGGCAACAGAAGGCACATGCCTGGCGCACGCAATGGGTGCGCACCGATGTGTCCTCGATCTCGATCGTGCCCATGATCAGCGGCGCCGGCCGCATGGCGATCATCGACGGGTATTTCACTGGCAAATGGAATGATCGCTACCACATCGGCATGGATCTCGACACCGGCAAGACCGTGATGACAATCCGCACCGGCAGCGACCCGACCTTCAACGGCTTCTACTCGCCGATCAAGGTCGATCCGCAGGGCCACATCTTCTACAGCGGTGCGTTCGGGCTGATGCGCCTGGACACGGCGAAGATGCGGCGCGTGCCGGCGGACGAACCGGTGATGACGGCGCGGCACGACTGACGCCATGGATGGCGCATTGCCCGCGCTTTCGCAAGGAGCGTGGCTGGCGCGAACGCGTCAGCCTGTATGCAGCTGCCGTATAGCCAGCGCCAGGTGGCGGCTGATGGCAGCCCCAAAGACGAGGAGACACAAGATGCAAGCTGCTGTTACTGCCCCCGACCTGCCTGCAACCAGGGCGACGGACACCGAGAGCTGGCCCTTTACCGTCAGGCGGTCCACGCCGACCATCGGCGCGGAGATCGGCGGCATCGACCTGCGCCAGCCGCTCGAAGACGCTACCTATCTCGCCCTGCGCCGCGCGCTGGTGAAGTTCAAGGTGCTGTTCTTCCGCGACCAGGAGATCTCGCCGGCGCAGCATGTGGCCGTGGCGCGCCGCTTCGGCGAACTGGAGGTCCACCCCATGATCGGCCACCACCCGGACCATCCGGAGCTGGTGGTGTTTGGCCGCAACGGGGGGCAGCGCGGCCGCGAGAACCTGTACCACTCCGACGTGTCATGGCGCGAAGTCCCGTCCATGGGCTCGATGCTGCGTTGCGTGGAAACGCCCGAGGTGGGCGGCGACACGATCTGGGTCAATATGGCGGCGGCCTATGCCAACCTGCCGGAAGACGTCAAGGCGCGCATTGCCCGGCTCAATGGCGTGCACGACGCGATGCCGACCTTCGGCCAGGCCCTTGCGGACGACAAGTACGAGGCCATGCGCCAGAAGTACCCGCCCGCCGTCCACCCCGTGGTGCGCACGCATCCGGAAAGCGGTGAAAAGATCCTCTACGTCAACGAGGGGTTCACGACTCACTTCGCCAATTACGCCAGGGAGCAGCCGTACCGCATCGGCTCCGACTTCCGGCCGGCGGAAATGGACCTGATGCAATACCTCTTCCGCCAGGCTGCCGCGCCCGAGTACCAGGTGCGTCTGAAGTGGCAGCGCAACACCATTGCCTTCTGGGACAACCGCTCCACCCAGCACTATGCAGTCCAGGACTACTTCCCGGCGGTACGGCACATGATGCGGGCGACCGTCATCGGCGACCGTCCGGTCTGAGCCACGCATTCGGCTGCCCGTACAACGCGGATAAAACACGAAGGAGAACACCAATGAAGATGCTGAACCATTTCTACATCAACGGCCAATGGGTCGAACCATCCGCCGGCAGCACGCTGGTGGATATTGTCGACCCGGCCACCGAAGCACCGGCCGGCAAGCTGGCAATGGGCACCGCCGCGGATGTCCACGCCGCCGTCGCCGCCGCGCGGGCTGCCTTCCCGGCGTGGTCGGAAACCAGCCGCGAGGAACGTATCGCCCTGCTTGAACGCGTGATCGAGCTTTACCGCGCCCGCCTGGGCGACATCGCCGAGGCCGTGCGCGCCGAAATCGGCGCCCCCATCACGCTGTGCAGGAACGTGCAGGCGCCCATCGGGCTGGCGCAGATCCAGGCCGCGGTGGAGACGCTGCGCCATTTCGAGTTCGAGACCGCGCATGCCAGGAGCTATGTCCGGCGAGAGGCGATCGGCGTCGCCGCGCTGATCACGCCCTGGAACTGGCCGTTGAACCAGATCACCGCCAAGGTTGCGCCGGCGCTGGCCGCAGGCTGCACGGTGGTGCTCAAGCCGTCCGAGATCTCGCCGCTGGACGCGATCATCTTTGCCGAGATCATGCACGAAGCCGGCACGCCGCCCGGCGTATTCAACATGATCTATGGCGCAGGCCCGATCGTGGGCACCGCCCTCTCCTCGCACCCCGGCGTGGACATGGTGTCGATCACCGGATCCACGCGCGCCGGCGTGGAAGTGGCGATCAGCGCCGCCCCTACCGTCAAACGGGTGGCCCAGGAGCTTGGCGGCAAGTCCGCGCTGCTGATCCTCGACGATGCCGACCTGCAAGCCGCGGTGACCAGCGGCGTGGCACAGTGCATGGCCAACTCCGGGCAGACCTGCGTGGCGCCGACGCGCATGCTGGTGCCGCGCGAGCGCTATGACGAGGCCGTCGCCATCGCTGCCGCGGTTGCCAACGCCGTCGTCGTGGGCGACCCGGCGGACCCGGCCACCAAGATGGGCCCGATCTCCAACCGTGAGCAGTACGAAAAGGTGCAGCGCATGATCGGCATCGGCATCGAGGAAGGCGCGCGCGTGGTGGCGGGCGGCCCTGGCCGTCCGGAAGGGCTGGAGCGCGGCTTCTATGCCAGGCCCACCGTTTTCGCCGATGTGCGCAACGACATGGCCATCGCTCGCGAGGAAATCTTCGGGCCCGTGCTGGCCATGATCCCGTATGACGGCGAAGACGACGCCATCGCGATTGCCAACGACTCCGTGTTCGGCCTGGCCGGCTATATCGCCTCGGGCAACCCCGAACGCGCACGCCGCGTGGCGGCGCGCCTGCGGGTGGGGTCGGTGCGGATCAATGGGGCGATGCTGGATATCACGGTGCCTTTCGGCGGGTACAAGACTTCGGGCAACGGGCGGGAGTATGGGGCCGAGGGTCTGGCCGAGTTCCTGGAATGCAAGTCGGTGACGAGCTGAAACAAGGGGGGGGGGGTTGGGGAAACGGCGGGCCTGTGCAAGAGCGAGGCGCATCACGTTGAGCGAGCGCCCGCCCTCTCCCCCGGCCCCTCCCATTTCATGGGAGAGGGGCGTAAACCGGCGCTTTGCCGCCGGCCACTCGCCCCCGTTCAGAACACCGGCACTACGCGGCCATCGCCACGCAATACCGCCCGAGGTGGTAGTCCGTATCCCCCAGCAGCACATCCATCATCGCCAGCCGCTTGAAGTAGTCTCCCACCTCCAGCTCATCGGTCATGCCCATGCCGCCGTGCAGCTGCACCGCTTGCTGGCCGACCAGGCGGCCAGCCCTCGCCACCACCACCTTCGCGCCGGACAACATGCGGCGACGCGCAGCGAGGTCGGACTCGGTCAGCCCCTGCGCGGCCACATAGGCCATCGACAGCGCCAGCTCGGCCTGCACCAGCATATCCGCCATGCGATGCTGCAGGGCCTGGAAACTCGCCAGCGGCTTGCCGAACTGGTGACGGTTGCGCAGGTATTCGCCGGTGATGGCAATCAGCTTGTCCATCGCGCCCGCCGCTTCAGCGCAGAGCGCGGCAATGCCGTGATCGATACCGTGCTCGAGCGCGGCCAGGCCATCGGCAGGCTGGCCGATCACCGCATCGCCGCCCACCGGCACATTGCTCAGCGTCAGGTCCGCGGCATGCAGGCCATCCATGGTGGGGTAGGCACCGATAGTCAGGCCGGGCACGTCGCGCGGCACCAGAAATAGCGCAAGGTCGTTGCTGCCGGCGACGCGGGCGCTGACCAGCAAGGCGTCCGCGGCCGCACCGTGCCAGGCCAGCGACTTGATACCGTTGAGCACATAGCCGTCGCCGCGGCGCTCGGCGCTGGCGCGCGCGGCCTCCGGGCGGTAGCGGGTGGCGGGTTCGAGATAGGCCAGCGCAAGCACGCGCTCGCCGGCGGCAAGCGCGGGGAGCCAGGCCTGCTGCTGCGCCTTGCTGCCGTACGCGGCGAGCACCGCCGTAGCCATCACCGCGCTGGGGATCACCGGTTCCAGCACCAGGCCCCGGCCCAGCTCGCGATGCACCACCAACTGGCTCGCCGCGCCCTGGCCGAAGCCGCCGAACTCCGGCGGCACGGTCAGTCCCAGCACGCCCATCTCGGCCAGCGCCGACCACATCCTGCGGTCGAAGCTGCCGCCGCCGCGTGCGCAGTTGCGTCGTTGCGTAAAGGTATATTCCGTGTCGACGAACCGGCGCAGGCTGTCCGCCAGCATTTGCTGTTCTTCGCTGTAGGTGAAGTCCATGTCTGCTTTGTCCCTTCAGAAACCGAGGATCATCTTGGCGATGATGTTCTTCTGCACCTCGGTGGCGCCGCCATAGATCGTGGTCTTGCGCATATCGAAGTAGGTCGCGGCCGCCGGCGCGGCCCAGTCCGGGCCGCTCACCGGTTGCACGGAGCCGGCGTCGAGCCATTGCGGCGCNAGCCATTGCGGCGCAAATGGCCAGGCGTGCGGGCCAGCCACCTCCATCTGCAGCATGGCGATATCCTGCTGCAGCTCGGAGCCGCGAATCTTGATGATGGAGGCCTCGGGGCCCGGGCCCCGGCCGCCATCCTGGGTGATCGCGCGCAGCAGCAGCATCTCCAGCGCCATCAGGTCCATTTCCAGGCGCGCGATCTTGTCGCGCATGCGCACGTCCTCGCTCATCGGACGCCCCGCGCCATCGGTGGCCTGGCTGGCATAGTGCTTGAGCTGGCGCAGCTCGCGGTGGCAATGGCCAATGCCGGCAATGCCGGTGCGCTCATGGCCCAGCAGGTATTTGGCATAGGTCCAGCCACGGTTTTCCTCGCCCACGAGGTTGGCGACCGGCACCTCGACATTCTCGAACCACGTTTCGTTGACATCGTGACTGCCATCGAGCGTAACGATGGGCCGCACGGTGATGCCGGGCGACTTCATGTCGATCAGCAGCATCGAGATGCCTTCCTGCTGCCTGGCATCGGGATCGGTCCGTACCAGGCAGAAGATCCAGTCTGCGTACTGGGCCATGGTGGTCCAGATCTTCTGGCCGTTGACGATGTAGCGGTCGCCCCGGCGCTCGGCGCGCGTCTTCAGCGAGGCCAGGTCTGAGCCCGAGCCCGGCTCGGAGTAGCCCTGGCACCAGAAATCCTCCATGCCCGGGATGCGCGGCAGGAAGCGCGCCTGTTGCTCGGGGCTGCCGTATTTCATCAGCACCGGGGCGATCATGGTCAGGCCGAACGACAGCAGGCGCGGCGCGCCGGCGCGGAATGTCTCGATCTCGAAGATCAGGCGCTGCATGGCGGTCCAGCCGGTGCCGCCGAACTGCTTCGGCCACGCCGGCGCACCCCAGCCGTGCGCGTGCAGGATACGGTGCCAGCGCACATAGTCGTCCTTACCCAGGCGGCGGTGGCCCAGCACCTTGTCGCGGATATCGGCGGGCAGCCTGTCCTGCGCAAAGGCACGGACCTCCTCCCGGAACCCTTGTTCCGCCGCGGTGAATCGCAAATCCATTGGCTTGTCCCCTCGTATGCTCGCGCGCGCCCGACGCCTCTCTGCCTGCGCCAGGCCCGGCGTGTTTGAAAGTGTCTGGCTGCCCCCATGCTAGCGGTACGAGATGCGTCGCGGCCGCGCGCCGGCGGGGGGGCCACCCATCGGGCAAGAACACCCTGCCGGCGCCGCCGCACCGGGTTCAAAGACCGATGGTGTAGCCCCCGTTGACCGACAGGTGCTGCCCGGTCACATAAGAGCCCGCATCGGAAAGCAGGAAGCAGACCGGACGCGCCACTTCTTCCGGCGCCGCCCAGCGCCCCAGCGGGATCTGCGCAAGGTAGGTGTCCCGGAACTTGTCGCTGCGGATGGTCTCGGTCATCGGTGTCTCCACCACGCCGAAGCCGACGGTATTGACGCGGATGGCGTACTTGCCCCACTCGCGCGCCGCGCACATGGTCAGGCCCAGCACGCCCGACTTCGCCGCGCCGTAGTTGATCTGGCCGATGGTGCCGCGGCGCCCCGCGTCGGATGAAATATTGACGATGGCCCCGCCCGTGGCGTCACCGGCGCGCGCGCGCTCCAGCATGTGGCGGCCGGCCGCTTGCAGGAAATGAAAGGAGCCGGTCAGGTGCACGTCGATCACCTGCTGCCAGGCTTGCGCCGTCATCTTCTCGATCATGGCCGGGCGCGTGACGCCCGCGTTGTTGACCAGGCCATGCACGGCCCCGAAACGCGCCACGGCTTCGCGCACGGCATGCGCGGCAAATTCCGCGTCGGCTACGCTGCCGGCCAGCGTCAGCAGCGGGGCGTCGCCACAGGCCAGCCGCAGTTCGGCCAGCGCTTCGGCGTTCAGGTCCACGGCGGTCACCTGTGCGCCCAGGTCCAGCGCCAGGCGCGCGATGGCGCGGCCGATGCCCTGTGCCGCGCCGGTGACGATGATGCTCTTTCCCTGCAGGGAATTCGGGGTGCAGTCCATATTCTCTCCTTCCTGCCGGCTATCAGTAGCGCATCTGCAGCAGCCACGTGGCCACCATGGCCGGGCGCTCGCTCCCTTCCACATGGGTCTCCACCCGCCAGATGCCGCGCACCTCGCCCGGGCGGACATCTTCCAGACCGGCCAGGTGGAAGCTGCCGCGGATGCGGGCACCCGCCGGCACCGGGCCGGTGAAGCGGATCTTGTCGAAGCCATAGTTGAGCAGGAGCTTGCAGCCCGGAAGGCTGAAGCACTGCGTGTAGGCGGCGGTGACCATCGACAGGGTCAGCAGTCCGTGGGCGATGGTGCAGCCATAGGGCGAATCGGCGGCGGCGCGCGCCGGATCGACATGGATCCATTGCCGGTCGCCGGTCACGTTGGCAAAGGTGTCGATGGTGGCCTGGTCAAGGGTGAAATAGCCGCTGACCGCAGCCGGCCCGTGCAGCCGGGCGCGAACCGCGTCGATGGAGTTCAGGGTATGCATAGGCCTAATCCGCTTTCAGTCCGAGGGTGTTCGCCACCGGAATCCATTTGACGCGTTCCTCGGTCAGGAGACGGACAAACTCCTCCGGGGTGGCAGGAAGGGGTTGCGCGCCGATGGCCTGCAGCTTCTCTATCAGCGCGGGCTGCCGCAACGACACATTGATGGCCTTGGTGCCATCCATCGTGAAACGCTGGCCGAGCGCCGGAATCGTCTACCGGCCCTTCACCGACTTCCCGCTGGCGGCATCCATCGGCCTGGCGCTGGTCCACCGCCCGGGGCTTGAAAGCCAGGCGGCGCATCGTTTCCGGGAACTGGCGGAGCGCGAGTTCCCGCTCGGGACCGTGGCGGAAGGGACGGGATGCGCCGGGCCGACGCATCCCGTCCCCCGACTGCCTGTCCCCGCTTGCCTGTCCCCGCTTGCCTGCCGACGGTCTCGGCAAGCGCTGCGTCAGGCGCGCCTACTTCGCCTCCAGCGAGCGGGCGGCCTCATCGATCAGATCGGCGATCTCTCCCGCATGCGACGCCAGCGAAGCGTGGCTCGCCGCGAGCGAAATCGTCTTCTTCGGCTGCATGCGTTCCGCCATCCAGCGCTCGGCCTCCGGCGGGATCATGCGGTCGTTGTCCGACACCTGGTACCAGGCAGGCCTGGTCTTCCAGGCCGGCGGTCCGGACTTGTCCTCGAAGCACCGTGCTGCGATGGGCTTTTGCGTCGCCGCCATCACCAGGGCGTCCGTGTCATCCAGGTCATCGCCAAAGCTCTCCTTGAAGGCCGCGGGATCGAGCCAGAGGAAGCCTTCCTTGTCCGGCCGGATATGCGCGGCGCCCGGAGGCGGCGCTTGCCGGGCAAAGATGCTCCCCAGGCTTTCCCCTTCATCCGGCGCGAACGCGGCGACATAGACGAGGCCCGCCACATTCGGCGCGTGGCCCGCGCCGGTGATGACCGCGCCGCCATAGGAATGCCCCACCAGCAAGGTCGGACCCTCCTGTGCCGCGGCGAGCTTGCTCGTGCGGTCGATGTCGTCGGCCAGCCCCGTCAGGGGGTTTTGCACCGCGACCACATGGTAGCCCCTGGCGTGCAGCAAGGGGATGACGCCCCGCCAGTGCGAGGCATCGCCCCAGGCACCATGCACAAGAACAATGTTCATCCGAGACCTGGTCATATCCTTTCTCCGTTTGGCAGCATGAAGATCGGGAGCTGCCATCCCGCACAACAATGCCGTAACCATGGAACAAGCTACCGGAACCAAATCCCCCGGGAACCGTATGCTGACCAGCTTAGACGATTGAACTGCGGTCTAAGCCGGAAAAACATGCCCGGGAGCCGCCCAGTCAAAGCGCCCGGCGAACATCCGTGCCGCACTCGCCGCATCGCGCATGAGCCGCTCGACGATCTCCGCCGCCGGCACAATGCCATCGGCAAAGCCGCCGGCTGGCCCCAGCGAGACGATCCCGCCTTCGACATCGCCATCCTGGTAGACCCGCTGCCGGGTACGCGAAGACAGGATCAGGTCGCCGAAGTCCGCATGGTGGCGCGCGCCACCGGCTTCCATCCGTTGCACCTCGCGCGCCGCGTCATTCACCAGGACCCGCCACGTATCGCCGAGCGAGGCAAGGATCGCGGTCGAACAACCCGCATCGGACGCCACGATTCTCTGCTTCAGGGCATCGTGCGCGATGATCTCCGACGCGACCATGAAACGGCTGCCCATGACAACGCCGTCGGCGCCCAGCGCGAGCGCCGCGGCAATCTGCCGGCCGTTGCCGATACCGCCGCCGATCACCAGCGGGATGCGGATCTGCTCCAGCGCAAAGGCGCCATTGAGGAAAGCCGATAGCTGGTTGTCTCCCGGATGCCCCCCCTCTTCCATCCCGACCAGCGCGATCGCGTCCACCCCGAGCCGCTCCGCGCTCAGCGCATGGCGCACGCTGGGGCACTTGTGGATCAGGATGCCGCCGCCATCGTGGATGGCTTCGACCAGCCCCTCGGGCGACGAACCCGCGCTCTCGAAGTGGCGCACGCCCTCCGCCAGCGCGGCCTGTATCCACGCGGCGACGTCCTTGTTGGCGCCCGGTCGGCGCGACAGCGTCAGGTTCACGCCGAACGGCCGGCCGTCGGTCAGCGCCCGGCAGCGGCGCAGGTCGCTGCGCAAGGCGTCGACACCGTCGAACGAGCGCGCAGTGATAAATCCCATGGCGCCCGCGTTGACCACCGCGGCGACGATGCCGGATTCGCCCAGGTGATGCATGCCGCCGAGCAGCAGCGGATGGCGGATGCCGAAGAGATCGGTGATGCGCGTGCGGAAGCTGGATTCTGTCATGGCATGACAATGGCTTGCGCCATGCTTATCCCTTGAACGACGGGGAACGTTTCTCGACAAAGGCGGAGACCGCTTCCCGATGGTCCTCGGTCTGGTGCGACAGGACCTGGAAGGCCGCCGACATCTCCAGCAACGTGTCCAGCCGCGTGTGCATGCCCTCGCGCAGCAGCCGCTTGGCCAGCCGGACCGCGTGCGGCGGGTTGGCGGCAATCGCCTGCGCGATGCCGTATGCGGTAGGCAGCAGTTCCTCGGCCGGCACCACGCGCGACACCAGGTTCCATTCCAGCGCCTGGCGCGCATCGATCATCTGGCCGGTAAAGGTCAGCTCGGCCGCGCGCGACAGGCCGATGATGCGCGGCAGCAGCCAGGCGCCGCCGTCGCCGGGAATGATGCCCAGCTTGACGAAGCTCTCGGCAAACCTGGCTTGCTCCGACGCGATGCGGATGTCGCACATGCACGTCAGGTCCAGCCCCGCGCCGATGGCAGGCCCGTTGACCGCCGCGATCAGCGGCACCTCCAGGTTGAACAGCGCCAGCGGCAGGCGCTGGATGCCGCGCCGGTAGTCTTGCCGGATCTCCATGCCGGGCACCTCGCCGGAGGCATGGCGCCCCATGTCGCGCACATTGCCGCCGGACGAAAACGCCGCGCCGCTACCGGTGATCACAACGGCGCGCACGGAGCGATCGTCCTGGATCCGCTCGACGGCGGCCAGGAACTCCGGTACCGCCGTGTTGCCGGTCAGGGGATTGCGCCGTTCCGGCTCGTTCATGGTCAGCGTAACGATGTGGCCGTCTTGCTCGTACTTCAGAAAATCGGACATGGATTTGTTCTCCTCGCGGCGTCAATCGCCGCTTGATACGATGCTTCCATCGTGGTGAATGGATGCGGCATGGCGGGTCACGGTCCATCCGGTGAACGGATCCGACACACTCCAGCGCCGGGTCCATCTGGTGTTGCAGGCGCGGCACTGGTGTTCCTTGGTCTGGCACACGACGCCCGCGCCAAAGCTGCGCCAGCGGACGTCGCCGACAGGCCGCAGCGCGGCATGGCCATCGGCGCAGCGCGCATCGTGGCGCAGGCTTTCGCAACGCGCGCACAGGTCCTGCAATGGCGGCGCCGCCTCCGGGCTGGCGGCCACGGGCGGGGGTGCGTGCATGTCGGGTGCGTGGCCGCGCCGCGCCTGGATACGGCGCAGGGACGCCCAGAACAGCGCGCGCAGCGCATCCGATCCGCTCTCCTGGGCCGCGGCCTGGCAGCGCTCGGCATGGTGCTGCATCGCCATGCCAAACTCCGTCGCCGAGGCGAAGCAGACCACCCGCGTATGGAAGTCGCTGTCCTCGATCCAGCGATCGAACAAGCCGGCCAGATGCGCGTAGTAGTCTTCCGTGCCATTCGCCGCGCGCTTCAGGGTGAGCTTGTGGGCGAGCCGGCTGCGCGCGCGAACCTCCATCCGAAGCTCGCTGAGGATCGGCAGCAGCCGCTCGGCGGGCCGGCTGCGCGCGCTCATGCCGGCACGGCGCAGAGCGTCGTCCGTGCAAAATCCGCCACCGAGCCCTGCGTACGGTCCAGCAGCGCTTCACCGACCACGCGGTTCCAGAACGTCTCCGCGCCATCGGCCGCGCGCCATTCATGCAGGCGCCGCGTGTAGAGCTGGAGATCGTATTCCTCGGTCACGCCGATGGCGCCATGCAGGGCGTGCGCCGCCGCTGCCACCAGCGGCACGGCCATGCTGGTGCGCGCCTTGGCCATGGCTGCCGGCAACCGGGCCGGGACCCGGCCCGCATCGCCGAAGGCCATTTCGGCGGCAATGCCCGCCGATGCCACATGCTGGGCCATCACGCTCAGTTGATGCTGCACCGCCTGGAACTTGCCGATCGACTTGCCGAATTGCGAGCGGTCATTGCAGTATTGCAGGGTCATGCCAAACACCCGGTCAAGGGCACCGGCGATGGCGGCCGCGTGGATTGCCGCGCTGAACAGACGAACCTCTTCGCCATTGCCGCCAAGGGCGGCAGGCACGGCGTCACTGTTCCAGCTCAGCGTGCCGCACAGGCTGCCGCGCACGCCGGTGGGCACGCGCTGCGCTTGCGTCGCGTCAAGCAGCAGCAGGCTGCCGTCCACGTTCGCGAGCACATGGCCGCTGGTCATGCCGAACGGCACCAGCGGCGCGCGCAGCACGCCGTCCGGCGTGCGCCGGCAGGCTCCGGCCAGCGTGATCATGCCGGCAGGCACCGGCACGCCGGCGTCGCGCAGCAGCGCCCGCGCCGCGATGCTCTGCGCCGCAGGCACCGGCAAGGCATAGCGCCCGAAAGCGGTGAAGATGGGCGCCAGCGCCGGCAATGGCAGCCCCGCGCCGCCTTCTGCCTCGGGCGCCAGCAGTTCCAGGAAACCCGCCTCTTCCAGCGCGTCCCAGACCGCCGTGGGCGCCGCGCCTTTCTCGATTGCCCGCACAGCTTCCGGTGTGACCCGGTCGCGCAGGATTTGCTCAATGGCTTCGGTGAACATGAGTCTCTCTTTCTGAATCGTAGGCGTTAGCCGTATGCGTTGGCCGCGTGCTTCAGCGCAAGCCCAGGCCGCGTGCGATCATGCCGCGCAGCACTTCGCGCGTACCGCCGCGCAGCGAGAATGTCGGCGAGATCTGGCTGAGGTAAGCCACTGTGCGATAGAGCTCGGCATCCACTTCCTGCCCGGGGTCCGCACCAATGGCGGCTTCCAGCAGCGCGGGGATGGCCTGTTCGAACTCCGTGCCGATGTCCTTCACCAGCGCCGCCTCGACAATCGGGCTTTCGCCGCGGACCAGCCTGGCGGTGACCGCCACCGACAGGCTGCGCAGCGTGGCCAGTTGCGTGGCGAAGCTGCCCAGCAAAACGGTATCGGCATCGCTGGCGCCGTGCCGGCGCAGGTGCCCGGCCCAGCAATCGATCAACACGATGCTGGAGTAGATGCGCTCGGGGCCGCTGCGCTCGAATGCCAGTTCCGCCGTGACCTGCTCCCAGCCGCCGCCCTCGTTCCCGACCAGCGTGCCGTCGGCCAGGAAGACGTCGTCGAAGGTCACCTCGGAGAAGTGCGCGTCGCCGGTCAGGTCGACGATCGGCCGCACGTTGACGCCGGGCAGCGACAGGTCGACGATGAATTGCGAGAGGCCCTTCTGGCGGTCTTCCGGCACGCCGGACGAGCGCACCAGCGCGATCATGTAGTGGCAGTGATGCGCGTTGGTGGTCCAGATCTTGCGGCCGTTCAGGCGCCAGCCGCCTTCGCAGCGCGTGACCCGCGTGCGCACGCTGGCCAGGTCCGAACCGGCGTTCGGCTCGCTCATGCCGATGCAGAAAAACGCCGTGCCCGCGCAGATCCGGGACAGGTAGAAGTCCTTCTGCGCCTCGCTGCCGTATTTCAGGATCAGCGGACCGCTCTGCCGGTCGGCGACCCAGTGGGCCGCCACCGGCGCGCCCGCGGCCAGCAGTTCCTCCACCAGCACGAAGCGCCTGAACGCATCCATGCCCGCGCCGCCGTAGCTGGCGGGCAGGGTCAGCCCGACCCAGCCGCGCTGGGCAAGGCGCCGGCTGAAAGCTGCGTCAAAGCCCAGCCACGAGCGCGCGCGGATATCGGCGGTCGCGGGCGGCAGGCTTTCCTTGAGAAAATCCTTCACTTCCGCGCGAAAGGCCTCGGCCTCGGGAGGCAGGGCCGTAAGGTGGAAGGCATCAAGCAGGTTGCTCACTTCTTGCTCCAGGTTTCGGTGCGGGCGGATGGCACGGCGTTACAGCGCGGCCGGCCCGCCGCATCGTCATTCAGGTCTTACGTGCCGGTACGGGCGCATTCCAGTAGCGCTCCCGCAGCGGCTGCTTGTAGAGCTTGCCGGTCGGCAGGCGCGGCATGGCGTCGATGAAATCGATCGAGCGCGGCACCATGTAGCGGGCCACCTTGGTGCGCAGGTAGGCCAGCAGTTCCTCGGCCAGCGCTTCCGACGGCACCACGCCGCTGGCCGGCTCGACCACGGCCTTGACCTCCTCGCCCATCTCAGCGTTCGGCACGCCGATCACCGCGGCGTCGCCCACGCTAGGGTGGACCACCAGCGCATCCTCGATAGCCTGCGGATAGATATTGACGCCGCCCGAGATGATCATGAACGCCTTGCGGTCGGTCAGGTAGAGGTAGCCGTCCGCATCCAGGCGGCCCACGTCGCCGACGGCGGTCCAGGTCGGATGCACCGGATGCTGCGCCGAGCGGGTCTTCGCGGGATCGTTGTGATAGTGGAACGGGAGCTGCTCGCGCTCGAAGTACACCATGCCGGTTTCCCCCACCGGCAGCTCGTTGCCCTCGTCGTCGCAGATATGGAGGACGCCCAGCAAGGCACTGCCGACCGAACCGGGGTGAGCCAGCCATTGCTGCGTATCGAGCGTGGTCACGCCATTGCCCTCGGTGGCCGCGTAGTACTCATGCAGGATCGGCCCCCACCAGTCGATCATCTGGCGCTTGACGTCCTGCGGGCACGGCGCCGCGGCATGGATGGCAACACGGTGACTGGACAGGTCGAAGCCCTGGCGCTGCGCCGGTTCGAGCTTGAGCATGCGGATGAACATGGTCGGCACCCACTGGCTGTGGGTCACGCGGTAGCGCTCGATCATGCGCAGCGCTTCCACCGCGTCGAACTTCTCCATGAAGACGATGGTGCCGCCGCAGAACTGCGTTTCCAGCCCGTAGCCGAGCGGCGCGGTGTGATACAGCGGCGCCGGCGAAAGGTAGATGGTTTGCGCGTCGAAGCCGTAGCGCTCGAACTGCGGCCGGCGCGCCGACCCCGAGCCTTCCGTGACCATGCCGTCGGGCTGGTTGCGGATGATGCCCTTGGGCCGCCCGGTGGTACCCGAGCTGTAGATCATGGTGGCGCCCATCCATTCCTCGGCCAGGCGCTCGGCGGGATAGGCCTGCGTGGTCTCCTCGTAGCTGTCCCAGCCGGGGATGGTGCCATCCATCATCAGTTGCAGGCGGCAGGTGGGCATCTGGCCGGACAGCTGCGCCGCCAGGTCGCGCATGGCGTACGACGTCACCACCACCTGGGCGTTGCTGTCCTGGATGATGTAGGCCGCTTCCGCCGCCGTCAGGAAGCGGTTGACGGGGGTGATCATCAGCCCCGAGCGCAGCGCCGCCCAGCACAGCTCGAAGCAGCGCATATTGTTCTCGAGCACCATGGCGATATGGTCGCCGCGCCGCAGCCCCAGCGCGTACAGGCACTGGGCGAAACGATTGGAGCGCGCGTCGAGTTCCCGATAGGTCAGGATCTCGCCGGTGGTGCCGTTGATCGCCGCGGGCTTTTCCGGGGTCAGTCCGGCGTGGTCGCCCAGGTATTTCGGGGTCTTGGTCATGCTCTCTCTCCTTGGGTCCTGGCTGCGGTGCGGTCGGGCAGCGGGCCTTATGCACCCGTCACCGGAATCTCGCCGGACGTGTCGGCGTTGGCCGCGGCCTGCCGTACCAGCCCGGGGATCCGCGCGCCCAGTTCTTCGGCCAGCCAGCGGCCCTCTTTCTCCATGCGCGGGCCGGCATGCCAGCCCTCGGCCACGGTGATGCGGCCGCCGCGCACGCCGAACACGCGCCCGGTGATATCGCTCGATTCGGTACTGCCCAGCCATGCCACCAGCGGCGCCACGTTGCCGGCGTCCAGCGGATCGAAGCCCGGCGCGGCGCCGGCGGTGAACTCGGCGCGCCTGGCCGCGAAGATGTCTTCCGTCAGGCGGCTCATCGCGGTCGGGTAGATCGCGTTGACCGTCACGCCATAGCGGTCCAGTTCGCGCGAGGCAATCACCGACATGGCGGCAATGCCCGCCTTGGCCGCGCCATAGTTGGCCTGGCCCGCGTTGCAGTACAGGCCCGACGACGAGCTGGTATTGATCAGGCGCGCCACGCGCTGGCGGCCCGCCTTGGACTCCTCGCGCCAGTAGGCGGCGGCATGGCGCGACGGCGCGAAGGTGCCGCGCATGTGCACGCGGATCACCGAGTCCCAGTCTTCCTCGGTCATGTTGACCAGCGTGCGGTCGCGCAGGATGCCGGCGTTGTTGACCAGCACATCCAGCCCGCCGAACTCGCGGATGGCGGCGTCGATCATGTTCTTCGCGCCGGCCCAGTCGGCCACGTCGTCGAAGTTGGCCAGTGCCTCGCCGCCCATCGCCCGGATCTCCGCGATCACTTCCAGCGCGGGTCCGCTGGCCGCGCCCGAGCCGTCGCCCTTCCCGCCCAGGTCGTTGACAACCACCTTGGCGCCCTGCCGCGCGAACTCAAGCGCGTACTCGCGCCCGAGGCCCCGGCCAGCGCCGGTGATAACGACTACGCGATCCTTGCAAAGCTGTTGCATGGCGAATCCTTGATTCCTAATTCTGTTGGCGGGTTGCGTTGCGGCGCTCAGCGCGCGCTGACGTCATAGGTCTTGACCAGTTGGCGGTAACGCACCGTTTCCGCTCCGATCATGGTGGCCATCTGCTTGCCGGACTGGCCGATCACGTCGGCATATGCGGTGCGTGCGGCAAAATCCTTGAACTCCGGCTTGTCGATCACCTTGAGCAAAGCCATTTCGAGCTTGTGCGCAATGGGTTCCGGGGTCTTGCTGCTGACGCCAAAGCCGATCCACACGGAAAGCTCGTAGTTCGGCAGCCCGCTCTCGCGCACGGTCGGCACGGCCGGCAACTCCGGATGGCGGGCCTTGCCGGTCACCGCCAGCGGCCGCAGCTTGCCGGCGCGGATGAGCGGCAGCGCGCCGCCCACGTCCAGCAGCGCAACGTCCACCGAACCGCCCATCAGGTCCGACTGCACCTGCGACGCGCCCTTGTAGGGAATGTGGTTGAACTCCACGCCCGCCATCTGCTGCATCTGCAGCCCGCCCAGGCGGTAGTGGTAGCTGTAGTTCGCCATGCTGACCGAACGCGCCTTCTTGCGGGCCGCGCCCAGCACGTCGCCGAAGGTCTTGAAGCCGGAGCCGGCACCCGTCACCAGCACCGAGGTGCTGCGGATGGCGCTGGCCAGCGGCCGGATATCGCGCTGCGGATCGTACGGCAGGCTGTCATGCACCAGCGGGTTGATCACCATGGAGCTCGGCGTGATCAGCAAGATGCTGTAGCCGTCGGCCGGCGCGTTGAGCATGCTCTGCACGGCGATCAGCGTATCGGCGCCGGCACGGTTCTCCACGATGCCGGGCTGGCCCAGTTCCTTGCCCACCTGGTCCGCCACGAAGCGGGTCACGGTGTCGGAGCCGCTGCCCTGCGTCAGCGGCACGATAAAGCGCAGCGGGCGCGACGGAAAGCTGTCGGCCGAAGCGGCTGGCGCCGCCAGCGCCGGCGCCAGCATGGAGATGGCGAGGCCAAAGCCAAGCAGGCGCAACGGTAGAGAGAACTTCATTTTTCTGTCTCCTGTCTGGGTGCGGCCGCCGGCTCAGGTCGGCAGGCGGCTCGCACCTTGTCCTTCATGTCGGGCAGGTGGTGCCCTTTGTCAGTTCTTGCCGTACAGCGTCACCACGCAGGCGCCGCCCAGGCCCAGGTTGTGCTGCAGCGCCAGCTTCGCATCCTTCACCTGACGCTGTTCGGCGGTGCCGCGCAGCTGATGGGTCAGCTCGTAGCACTGCGCCAGCCCCGTGGCGCCCAGCGGATGCCCCTTGGAGAGCAGGCCGCCCGACGGGTTGACCACAACCTGGCCGCCGTAGGTGTTATCGCCGTCCATCACGAACTTCTCGGCGCCGCCTTCGGGGCAGAAGCCCAGCGCTTCGTAGCAGATCACTTCGTTCTGCGCGAAGCAGTCGTGCAGTTCGCACACGTCGATGTCTTCCGGCCCGATGCCTGCCTTCTCATAGACCTTGTTGGCGGCAGCGCGCGTCATATGCGTGCCGACATAGTTCAGCATCGACGGCGGATCGAACGAGGCGGGCGGATCGGTGGTGAGCGACTGGGCCAGGATCTGCACATCGGTGCGCAGGCCGTGCTTTTTGGCGAAGCGTTCCGACACCAGGATGGCGGCGGCGCCGCCGCAGGTCGGCGGGCAGGCCATCAGGCGGGTCAGCACGCCGGGGAACAGCACCGCGTCGTTCATCACGTCTTCGGTGGTCACCACCTTGCGGAACAGCGCCAGCGGATTGTTGGCGGCGTGGCGGCTGGCCTTGGCGCGCACCGCGGCGAAGGTTTCCAGGCGGGCGCCATAGCGCTGCATGTACTCGCGCCCCGCGCCGCCGAAGGTGCGCACCGCCTGCGGCAGGTGCGCCATGTCGGCGGTCAGGCCGTGCATGATCGGCTGGAAGCGCGCGCGGGTGACCGGGCGGTCATCCCAGTGGGACTTCAGCGCGCCGGCCTGCATCTGCTCGAAGCCGACCGCCAGCACGCAGTCGGCATCGCCCATCGCGATGGCCTGGCGTGCCAGGTACAGCGCGGTGGAGCCGGTCGAGCAGTTGTTGTTGACGTTGACGATGGGGATACCCGTCATGCCCACCTCGTACAGCGCGGTCTGGCCGCAGGTGGAGTCGCCGTAGACGTAGCCGGCAAAGGCCTGCTGCACCAGGTCGTAGCCGATGCCGGCGTCGGCCAGCGCGCGGAGCACGGCTTCGGCGCCCATTTCGGTATAGCTCAGGCTCGCGCCGGGCTTGGCGAACGGGATCATGCCCACGCCGCCAACTAGTACTTTTTCGCTCATGATGGTTTCCTGGTTCTCTGGATGACGGTAGGACTTAAAGCTTGCGGGCGATCAGGTCGCGCAGCACTTCGCTGGTGCCGCCGAAGATGCGGGTCACGCGCATGTCGACGAAGGCGCGCGCGATCGGGTACTCCAGCATGTAGCCGTAGCCCCCGTGCAGTTGCACCATCTCGTCGATGCACTTCCACATGGTCTCGGTAGCGAAGAGCTTGGCGATGGCCGCCTCCTGCAGCGTGAGCTTGCGCTCCATGTGCTGGGCGATGTAGTAGTCCACCATGGTGCGCACGGCCACGGCCTGGGCCTTGACGTCGGCGAGCTTGAACTTGGTGTTCTGGAAGTCCCACACGGTCTGGTTGAAGGCGCGGCGGTCCTTGACGTATTGCACGGTCAGTTCGAGCTGGCGCTCCAGCCTTGCCGCGCAGTACACCGCGATGATCAGGCGCTCCTGGGGCAGTTCTTCCATCAGGTGGATGAAGCCGCCGTTCTCATTGCCGATCAGGTTGCTGGCAGGCACGCGCACGTTGTCGAAGAACAGCTCGGCGGTGTCGGCGGCGCGCTGGCCCACTTTCTCCAGCTTGCGGCCGCGGCGGAAGCCCTCGCGGTCCGCTTCCACCATGATCAGGCTCACGCCCTTGGCGCCGGCCTTGGGGTCGGTCTTGCAGACCACCACGACCATGTCGGCATTCAGGCCGTTGGAGATAAAGGTCTTGCTGCCGTTGATGACGAAGTCGTCGCCGTCGCGTACGGCGGTGGTGCGGATCGACTTCAGGTCGGAGCCGGTGCCGGGCTCGGTCATGGCAATCGCCAGGATCTTTTCGCCGCGGCAGATCGGCGGCAGCCATTTGCGCTTCTGCTCCTCGGTGCCCAGGCGCACGATGTACGGCGCCGTAATGTCCGAGTGCACCGAAAAGCTTGGGCCTGAGATCCCGGAACGGTGGTACTCCTCGGCCAACACCGCCGAGTGGCCGAAATCGCCGCCGCCGCCGCCGTACTCCTCGGGGACGGTCACGCACAGCAGGCCGTCGCGGCCGGCCTTGAGCCAGGTCTCGCGGTCGACCAGGCCGTCCTTGTCCCACTGTGCCTGGCGCGGCAGGCATTCGCGCTCGAAGAACCGGCGCGCGGTTTCCCGCAGCATTTCATGGTCGTCGCGATAGACGGTGCGCTTGATTTCCACCAGAAGCTCCTCATTGGTCGGTTGCGAGGCCAGCGTCTGTCGCGGTGAGTCCGGACCGGGGATCGCTGCCTTGATGGAAGTATTCTGGTTGCCGGGCGGGGAAAAGTACCTACCCCGGTGGAGTAGGGGTAGGTGCCGCCGAGGGTGGCGAGGGTGGCGAGGGTGGCCTGCTCGGCCGGTGCCCTAGCGGGTGGGGTGGGCGTGCTGCGGTTGCGCGGTCTTGTAGTCGCGCATGCGGGCGACCGCTTCGTCGCGGCCCGACACGTCGAGCTTGCCGTAGATGTTCTTCAGGTGCCACTTGACGGTGTCCAGCGAAACGCCGAGGACCCGTGCGATCTTCTTGTTGGGCAGCGCCTGCGCAAGCAGGCCTAGCACTTCGTTCTCGCGTTCGCTGAGCGTATCGATCACCGGGTGAGCCGGAAGGGACACGGACGGCGCCGCCTCCTGCCCGGCTGGTGCCGTCGCCGCCATCAGCCGCTGCGCGTAAAAGCCAAGCACCGGGTCGAACCCCTGCTCCGCCGGCAAGGCTTCGAGCATGTCACGCAAGCGCGGCGATACGTCCAGCAGGCTGCGCATCAGCCCGAGCCGATGCCCGAGGCGCAGCGCTTCGACGAGGTGCCCGCGGGCGCCTTCGGGATTGCGCCGGCCTTGTTCGGCAAACGCCATCTGCAGCCGCAGGCTGGCCACCCGGCACCAGCGCCCGCCGGCTTCGGAGAGCGCGTTGAGCGGCGTGAGCCGCGCCATGGCGCCGTCGAAATCGTTGCGGTGCAGGCACATGCCGATACGCGCCAGCTGCGCGCAGACGCTGATCTCCCAGGCGGTGCTGCGGGCGGCGCCCGCATAGCGGGCAGCGAGCGCTTCCAGGCGCAACAGGCTGGCGTCCGCCTCGTCGATCTCCCCCGCTTCCAGCAACCAGCGCGAGCGCAGGCAAAGCGCGTTCGCCAGCAGGCGGTCGACACGATGGCGCGCAGCGTAGTCTTCCAGACGCGCCAGGCTGGCCCGCGCCTCCAGCCGGCGCCCGCCCTGCCAGTGCGCGTTGGCCAGCACCATCAGGCCGCGCAGCACGGTATCCGGGATCGAGACGCGCTCCAGCACGTCGATCCGCTTTTCCAGCAACTCGCGCGCGGCATCGACATCGTTGAGTTCATAGAGCGCCTCGCCAAGCAGCGCCGCGGCCATGCAGGCAATGCCGATGTAGGCCGGGCCCTGCTGCTCGGCCTGCGCCAGCACGTCGCAGAAGATGCGCTCGGCCAGCAGGAACTGTCCTTCGGCCGCATGGGTCATGCCGCCCATGCAGCGCCCCAGCAGGACGCCGCGCGGCGCGCCTCCATGCAACGCGCCCTCCTCCAGCACCTTGCGCGCCTGCTTGTACTCGCCGCGGTGGATAAACATCCACGACAGCACATTGCCGCGCCCGGCGTAGGTGAAATCGTCAGCGTCGGGCGGCACGCGCTGCAGTTCCGGCAACAATGCCACCACCGAGTCGGTGTCGTCGCGTTGCAGCGCCAGCCCGCCGCGCAGCAGTGCCAGCGCATAGCGCTGCCTGGGGCCGAGCCGTTCGTGCTGCGATGCCATCTGATCGATGCTCTGCGTCAGCGCGTCGATCTCGCCGGCATACATCTGCAAGTGGGCCAGCACCAGATGCAGGTCGAAGCGCGCCGTGACCTGCTCCGGCGGCAGCTGCCGCACCAGCCCCGCAAGCTGGCTGAGTTCCCCGCGCGCCAGCAGGGCGTGCGCGCAGGTTTCCACCAGGTCCGCCGCCGCGGCCGCGTCGCCCGCCTGGACCGCATGGCGCACCGCTTCGTCGATGTGCCCCTGCGCGCCGAACCAGTGCCAGGCCGCCGCGTGCAGCGTGTGCTGCTCCGCCGGCGGCAGCTCCGCCAGCCGGGCCAGCAGGACTTCGCGCAGCAGCGGATGCAGGCGGTACCAGGTTTCACCGTCCTGGCCGCCGCCAATCTGCGTGATGAAGAGGTCGTCCGCATCAAGCCGGGCCAGCCTGGCCGCGATCTCGCCGGCGGCATCCGGGCGCCCCAGCAGCGTGGCGCACAAGGACGCGCAAAAGCGGTTGCAGACGGCCATGCGCGTCAGCAGGTGCAGATCGCCGCTGGCCAGGCGCACCAGCACCTCGCGTTCGAAATAGCTGGCAAACGCCTGGGCGTCACGCACCTGCACCCGTGCAAAGCCTGCCCCCTGCTTGCCCTTGAGATCGATCGCGAACAGCTGGAGCCCCGCAGCCCAGCCATCGGTCAGCTCGTGCAGCACCTGCGCGTCGCGCTTGTCGATGCTGCCAAGCTGTTCGCGCAGGAAGCGCTCGGACTCCTCGGCGGAGAAACGCAGGTCGCGCAGGTCGAGTTCGGTCGCCAGGCCCTGGTTGCGCAGGCGCGCCAGCGAGAGCGGCAACGCGTTGCGCGAGGCCAGGGCCACGTGCAGGTGGGGCGGCGCGTAGTCGAGCAGCCAGCGCAGCGCCTGGAATATCCGGGGATCGTCCAGGAGGTGGACGTCGTCCAGCATCAGCACCAGTTCCCGCCGGCGGCTTGCGATGCCGCGCACCAGCGTGATCACCCAGTGCTCAGCCGCGGACTCGTCGCCGTCGCGCCCCATCAGGATTTCGGCTTCGCGCACCATCGCCGCGTCCACCGCGGCGAGGCTCGCCAGCAGTCCATGGAAGAAGCTGGTCAGGTCGTTGTCTTCGGGCGCCAGCGAGAGCCAGGCCACATCGAAGTCCAGCGTCAGCAGGGCCTGCCGCCAGGCGAGCAAGGTGCTGGTCTTGGCGCTGCCCGCCGGCCCCTGGATCACCACGCAGCGCTGGCGGCGCGCGTCCACCAGGCGCGCCATCAAGGCCTCGCGGGGCATCAGGTGGCGCGCCCCGCGCGGCGGAGTGAGTTTGGTGGGCGTGATTGGCTGGACCGGGCGCTCGGGTGAAGCGCGCGTTCCCGCCAGCTGCTCGCCGGAGTCGGACATGCTGGGAAGCCTTGTAAGCGCTGCTTTCCGGGTGGAGGGCAGCGCGCTATCGCGAAGGGATCTGGTGCCTGGATTATAGGGGCCGGATATGCCTCTCCGGGCGCCCGGCGTGGCCGCCTACCCGATGCGGGTAGGTCCGCGCATGGCCGCAATTTGTTCTACTTTGCCCCATGACGCCGGCGGCATTTTCCCGCTCCGGCCCCTTCCAAACCGGCCAGGACGCCCCGCCGCGCCCGGCCAGACCGTTCACAGGATCAGCAATGGGTGTACTAAGCGGCATTCGCGTAGTGGAGTTCGAGGCAATCGGGCCGGGCCCGTTCGGGGCCATGTTGCTGGCCGACATGGGCGCGGACGTGCTGCGCATCGACCGGCCGGTGGCGCCCACCGACCTGGGCCCCAAGTCCGCCACCGGCAAGCGGGTGGACGTGACGGGCCGGGGCCGGCGCTCGGTCACGCTCGATCTCAAGCAGCTCGAGGCCCGCAACGCCGCGCTGGAACTGATCGAGCGCGCCGACGTGGTGATCGAGGGCTTCCGGCCCGGCACCATGGAGCGCCTTGGCCTGGGGCCGGACGTGGCGCTGGCCCGCAACCCGAAGGTGGTGTACGGGCGCATGACCGGCTGGGGCCAGACCGGGCCCATGGCCGAGCGCGCCGGCCACGACCTGAACTACATCGCCCTGTCGGGCGTGCTGTCCGGCATCGGCCGCGCGGGCGAAGCGCCGGTGCCGCCGCTGAACCTGGTGGGCGACTATGGCGGCGGCGGCATGCTGCTCGCCCTGGGCGTGGTTGCCGCCCTGCTCAATGTGCAGCGCGGCGGCAAGGGCCAGGTCGTGGACGCGGCCATGATCGAAGGCGCGGCGCAGCTCGGCGCCGTGGTCTGGGGTCTGCTGGCTTCGGGCAACTGGCGCGAACAGCGCGCCAGCAACCTGCTGGACGGCGGCACCCCCTGGTACGACAGCTATCGCACCAGCGACGGCCACTACATGGCGGTGGGCGCGGTGGAATCGCGCTTCTATGCCGAACTGCTAGAAAAACTCGGCCTGGCCGGCAAAGACCTGCCCAGGCAGCATGACCGCAGCGGCTGGCCGGTGTTGCGCCAGCATTTCGAAGCCGTCTTCCTGACCCGCACGCGCGACGAGTGGTGCGCCCTCTTCGAAGGCAGCGATGCCTGCGTGGCGCCGGTGCTGGGCTTCGCCGAAGCGCCCGATCATCCGCAGCACCGCGCCCGCGGCAGTTTTGTCGAAGTGGCCGGCGTGGTGCAGCCGGGGCCGGCGCCGCGCTTTCTCGGCACGCCGTCGGAAGTCACGGGGCCCGCGCCGGCACGCGGCGAACACGGCGCCGCCGCGCTGCGCGACTGGGGGTTCGACGCACAGTCCGTGGCGCGCCTGCGTGAACTGGGCCTTGGTTTCCTGCCCGACGCGTGATGACGGCCCCGCGACGCCGGGCCGCCCTGACCATAGAGTGAATTCCATGTCTCAATCGCAATCTTCCGTGGCCGCAATCCTGCCCCATCGGGATCCGCAAGCCCGCGGCGTGCCGGCCGGCTTCGAGCCGCTTGCCGGCGCCAGGGGCTTCATGCGCCATTGTGCCGATTTCTACCTGCACGCGGAGCGGCCGGTGGTGGGCGTGCGCATCGCCGACGAACACCTGAACGCCATCGGCATCGTGCACGGAGGCTTCATGGCCATGCTGGCCGACAGTGCGTTCGGGATCGTCATGGTGCGCCGCTTCGGCACCCTGCAGCCTCGCACGCTGCATCTCAGCGTGGACTATCTTGGCCCGGCACATGCCGGCGACTGGGTGGAGGCGCACGTGGACATGCTCAAGCAAGGCCGGCGCGTCGCCAACGTGAACTGCCGGATCATGGTCGGGGATCGCACGGCGCTGCACGCCGCCGGCTTGTTCTACCTGGGCACCAGCGATGGCCGCCCGGACCAGACGGCAAGGGTTTCGCCACTGGGAGGGCACGCGCCATCCTGAGCGCTATCTCCCGCGCCCCTCCCTTCTGGCGGGGGCGCGCGCATCTTGGTCAACGTACGCTGGCCTGAGTCGCCAGCGGTCACGCATGTCTGGCCACCGGCCCGCAACGAAGCACAAACCGGGCGGCGGGACAGCCCTTTCCGTGTCTCCACCTTGACGGCGCTCGATGCCGGCAGGGTCTTGATCTCCGGCCTCGTGGCCGGAGTTCTTTTTTGGGGGCATGAAACACACCCCGGCCCGTCGCGTCTCGCGCAGGCGCAACTGAAACGCACGGCGGCGCCCATCGGGTTCACCCGGATAGTGAAATCCCGCCCCGCCAATATGGCTGGGTACAGCCCCTCNNNNAGCCCTTCGCGCATCCCCTACCGTCGCACTTGGGCAGCCCTTCCGGCCAGCACGGCGTGACCACGCCGACCCCTGTCAGGCCGGCACCACTCCTAACTCACTGCGAGGTCATGCCAAATGCGTAAGAAGACTCTCTTTGCCGTTGCCGTTCTTGCCTGGAGCGCGCTTTGCGGCGCGCAAAGCTATCCCGCGCGCACCATCACGTTCGTCGTACCCGCGCCGCCCGGCGGCGCAACGGACACCATCGCGCGCGCACTGGCCGACGATATGGGCAAGCGGCTGGGCCAGACCATCATCGTCGACAACAAGCCTGGCGCCGCGGGCATGCTGGCCGTCCAGGCGGTGACGCGCGCCGCGCCGGATGGCTACACGCTGCTGATCACGCATTCCGCGCCGATCATGAACACACCGTATCTCTACTCGCACGTCTCTTACGACGTGCGGCGCGACCTGGCCTTTGTCTCCGAGATCTGCATCGGCCAGATCGTGTTCGCGGTCAATAGCAAGATCCCGGTCAGGAACATGCAGGAGTTTTTCGACTGGGCCGCGCAGAACAAGGGCAAGGTCAGCTATGGCTCCTATGGCACCGGCAGTTTCCCGCATCTGCTGGGCGCCTACCTCAACCAGTCCCGGGGGCTCGACATGGCCCATATCGCCTACAAGGGCGAAGCGCCGATGGCGCAGGACATGATCGGCGGCAACATCTCGTGGGCGATCGGCTCGGTCAGCACGCTGGGCCCGCATATCCAGAGCGGGCGCCTGCGCGCGCTGGCGATCGTGGGCAAGCAGCGGGTCAAGGCGTTGCCGAACGTGCCGACCCTTGCCGAGATCGGCCTGAAGGACCAGGAACTGAGCCCGCCCGGCTGGGTCGGCCTGATGGCGCGCTCAGGCACGCCCGCGCCGATACTGGCCCGCCTGGAAACGGAGGCGCGCGCTTCGGTCAACTCCGCGCCGATGAAAGAGCGGCTGCAGATGCTTGCGCTGGAGCCGGTCGGCAGCTCCTCGGCGGAATTCAAGCGCGACTTCGAGACGCTTGAGCCAGTGATGGCGCGACTCATCAAGTCGACCGGGGCCAAGGCTGACTGACCGCCGACTGGTTGCCGGCTGGCCCGCGTTGCGAGGAATCATCTTCCGCATTCGTCAATAGGTACTGACCGCCTGGCCGGCTTTCTGCGGGACTAATACCACCATCGCCGCGATTCACTCCCTTTTGGGTGGGTCAGAAAAAAGAGCGCCACGCTCTAATGCCATCACGGGATCCGACGAGGAGGCTGGTTCCCGGTGACTCTGAAAACAAGCACAAGGAGAAGACATAGCATGAAAAGAACATTGGTCGCGCTGGCGGCGTTGTGCGCAGTGAGCGGCGCAGCGCAGGCACAATCGAGCGTTACCCTCTATGGCGTGATCGACGCTTCCGTGGAGTACGTCAATCGGGTGGCTGCATCGCCGGCAACACCGAACGCCGGCGGCTACCGTTTCGCGCAACCCGGCGTCGGCGGACTTTCCGCATCGCGCTGGGGCTTGCGCGGCGTGGAAGATCTCGGCGGCGGCAACCAGGCGCTGTTCGTGCTGGAGAGCGGCTTCCAGCCCGATACCGGCAACCTGCAGTCGGGCGTCCTGTTCGGGCGCCAGTCGTTCGTCGGGTTGCAGAACAGCGCCTACGGAAAGATCACGGTGGGCCGCCAGTACACCAGCTTCTTCGATGGCCTTGCCAACTTCTCGCCGCTGCGGTTTGCCGCCACCTATGAACCGGGCATCTGGTGGATGGGCCTGAACTACCGCGAAAGCAATATGGTCAAGTACACCGGCCAGTTCGGCGGGCTCCAGGCCGTGGCCCATTACTCCTTCGGCACCGGCGTCTCGGTACTGAACGCCAGCACTGCGCTGGCCAACGGCGGCGCCGGCGAGACGCCCGGACACTTCAGCGACAACACCGCCTTTGGCGCCTCGCTGCAGTACCTGAGCAATGGATTCGGGGCGTCGCTGGCCTATGACGAATGGAGACCGGCCGTGACCACCGGGCAGCCCGGCACGGTACGCAAGTTTGCCGGCGCCGCGAGCTACACTACCGGCCCGCTCAAGGTCATGGGCGGCTATCGCTGGAACAAGGCTGACTTCAGCAACGGCAGCACGCTGCTGCGCGACGACTACTGGTGGGCTGGTGTCAACTACCAGGCCACACCGGCCCTGGGCTTGTCGCTCGCCTACTACTACGCCGACGTGAAATCCGCGCGCGCGGCACCCGGCGCGCCGCAGACCAACCCCGCCAACATGCAGCAGTACAGCTTTATCGCCGACTACAACTTCACCAAGCGCACGGACGTTTACCTGTCCGCCGGGTACGCACGTAACGGCGGGTTGAGCTTCGATAGCGCGGCGACTGCCTTCGCGTTCAACTATCCGACGATGAAGGGGCAGAAGAGCATGGTTGGCGTCACGGTTGGCGTGCGGCACATCTTTTGAGGTAAGCCTGGCACTGCGGAGCTGACGCGGCGTGAGAGCCCTGCTGCGGCGAGCGCCTACCCTCTCCCCCGGTTGCTCTCCCGCAGCGGGAGAGGGGAGAAAACCGGGAGTCGAGTCAGACCACGGGCGACACCGCGGCTGCCATCCGCGACTGGGAACACCTGTCGCGCCTGCTGCCGCCCGGCTCGCAGACCGCGCAGAAAATCGCCGCCAACCTGGCCGCCGTGCGCGGCAGCGACAAGGCGGCGGCGAACGCGGCGGTGACCGGCACGGTTGCGCTGGGCGCGCTCGCCGGCAAGGCCCCGGCGCCGCGCGACACGGTCTTCATCTTCGCCCGTGCGGTACAGGGCCCGCGCATGCCGCTTGCCGTACTGAAGCGGCAGGGGCGCGACCTGCCAGTCACGTTCACGCTGGACGATACGCTGGCGCTTTCCCCGGCCAACCGCCTCTCTGCTCATTCCGAGGTCATGTTAGAGGCGCGCATCTCTCCCGGCGGAACCGCGATGCCGCACGCCGGTGACCTGTTTGGCCAAGCCGGTCCGGTTGCTTTGGGAAGCAGCGATGTGTGGATCGTGATCGACAGGACGGCCCCCTAGGTACTAGGTAGCTGGATCAGCCTGGCTTGCCCGGCAAATTCGCGTCTCCCAGCAGCGCCGCCACGAAACTACTGCGGAAACTGCCCTTCGGATCGCAGGTTCGCCGGTAGGCGTCGAAGGCCTTGGTTCGAGCGCTGCGGCGCTTCGCGAGATCCTGCAGGAAAACCGGGTTGAATGGCGGCGAGAAAGTTCCGGCAGGTTGACCCGGGTCATAGAAGCCGAACATCTTGCCGGTATGCGGCATGCCTCCCAGCGCAACCCAGGCTCGCTCGATGTCCGCGAAGAAATGGAGCAAACGGTCGGGGTACTCGGACGCCGCGACGGCCGGCACGTACCCGATAAGGTCCAGATTGACGAAGGTTGCATTGGGGGTGTCCGTGTATGTCCCGGCCAATGCGGTGTTGCCGCCGCGGACGAAGCGGAATTCCATCGGTGCAACCACCAGGAAATCGGTGGAACTCCTGATACGAGCCATCACCGCATCAAGGCCCTGCCAGGCCTTGCCGAGCCCCGCGTCGTCGAGAGCAGGAAGCTCGATGAAATAGGACATGAAGATCACGCGGGAGGCCTTTGTCAGCCATAAGTCAGAGTAGACAGCCGTGGCCTGATCGAAGAGCGTTTCGACAGTCAGGTATCCGGCATCAATGATCGCGCTCGCAGCGGTTGTGATTCCAGCATACTGCGCCGCGATGAGCGGAGGCTCGATGATGGGCTCCAGCGGTATCAGGTAAGGAGCGCCGAAGACATCCTCTCCCGCCAGGGTGCACGCATCCGGGACGCTTGGCTTCAGGTTCGGAATCTTCGTCGACGGCGACGCGACCACGTCCCACCACAAGACGAGAAAATTGCTGTTGTACGGGTTGAGGAAGGACTCAACGCGGTCATGGCCCGCGAGCAGCGTCTTGAACTGCGCGATGAAGGCCGTCTCATCCGCACACGTAATCCGGCTGTTCTTGCCCGGGCTCAACGTCGTGGCCCACGGACGTGGCAATACATCGACGGTGACGGAGGTGACGACGCCCAGCACACCGAGAGAGACGCGCGCGAACTGTATGGGCGACCAGCCATCCTTTGCCGGAGTCTGTGTGTCGATGGTCTTCACCTGGCCATCCGGGCCCATGATGCTGAACGCCGAGGCCGTTTCCGCGAAGATCGGCGCGTTGATTGTCGCCCCATGCACATCGACCGCCGTCATCCCGCCAAGGCTGAAGAAACCGCCCGCGGTAACGGTCTTGAGCATCATGTCGTTGGCGGTCAGGAACGCATCCAGTTCATCTTCGCGGACGCCGGTATTCACCGTGACCGTGCCTTCCGCCTGATGCAGCACGATCGACTGGTCGCCGCCGGGACCGAGGTCCTTATAGCAGGAAAGGTCGATGAGCCACTGGTCGGGAGCGGGGGCGAGGCGATTGTCCTCGGCGACCAGCGGCGGCTGCGCATGCCGCTGGCCGGAAACACGAACCGTCGCGCCAGCCTGCACTGCCTGGCGTACGATGCCCTGGAGTTCTGCGCGGCTCGTCGGAGAGAAGTAGTATTCGCCATCGATCGTCATCGTATGAACGATGTTCTGCGCCCAGTTCCTCCACGGCAGTGGCAGAACACGGAAGTCCAGGGTCGTCCCCGTGACCTCATAAGCGGCCAGCCTGCCGTTATTCGCCGGCTGCACCAGGGGCGTCCCCCGGTTACTTGCGCCCAGAACCGCGGAAACGTAGGGCGCCACCCCAATCGCGTCTGCCGGGATCCCGATCGATGAAAGTGGAGGACTCACCTTGTACAGGCCGTTGTCGAAGTTGCCGCTATTCCAGTCGGAGGTATGCCAAATTCCCTTCGAATCGAACCATTGAATCGAAAAGTTCATCTTGAAGATGCCATTGTTAAGGCAACCAATTTTATTGACTTGTCTCATGGTCATTCCCTCCGGCGATCCATCAGGCTGTTATATGAAAACTGGACGATCGGGCAAGGTGAGGCCCGGCGCCGGCCTCCCCCCGATGACGGATCGCGGGAAAGCTGATGCCGGGCCTCACAGAGGAGAGCTTGCTGCCTACTCAATCAGATTGATTGCAAAGCCAATGTAAGTCGTCCCGACCGCATCATAAGTTGCGATCTGATTGTTCGGCGCGAAACCAACAAACGGTGTTCCCTGACCGGAAGTCCCGGCCACCGCGTGCCCGTATGGCGTCACAGCCAGCGCATCGGCCGGGACACCGATTGTGTCGAGCGGGGGCGATGTCCTGGACTGTGCCACGGGATAATTTCCGCTGTTCCACTCGGTGGTATTCCACTTGCCGTCGCTACCAAGCCATTGGACGGAAAAATTGAACACGTACCCGCCTTTGTTGTTGACGGTGATCTTCTGGACCGGTCTCATGGTGTGTCTCCTGCTACGGAAAAAGTGTTAAGCGAAAAACGATCGGGGTGCCGCTCCGGGGCGTCGATTTTCTTTATGTCTAGCCTGACATGATTTCCTCCTCTTTAATTCAGGAACCATGAAGTTGTTAAAGCTCGCCGGATATGGCGTCGAATTATTGTTCGAGTGACGGGATGCTGTTCCGTGACTGATTGACATTAGTCTTCCCTGTTCATGACGGCATCTCTTGAACAGAGATACCGTCATGAACAGGGAGTCAGACATCGGGTTCCGGCATTGGGCGCATGTTGCCTCCCACAGAAATCTGGGCGAGATTGCGGAAATCTGCCTTTCGGCAAATGAAGTGACGACTATCGAGTGCGGCGAATCAGCGCGATCGTTGCGGCCGGTGGTTCGGCCCGCGCACCGTAGCCCTGCTGCTTAGCGCCGGAGGATGGGTGCGGATCGCACGCCAGACCGGCCCGTGGTGCGACCCCCGCATGGTCCCTCATGGGGAAACCGGCTGATCCGCCTGATGAGTTCGTCCACTGCGGCAACTCCAGTGATCAGGCATACGAAGTCGAGATGATGTTGCACGAGAGAGATTCCGTGAAGTTTGATAAGTTCGAACCCGGTAAGCACCGCACAAGCGCGCACGAAGCCCTTCAGGTGCGCCTCACTAGTGGTTTCTGTGGGCGCCGCCGCCGTGTCCTGGGCTGACATCATGGTTCCCATCTCGCCGCGTCTTGAAATGCTAGTGCCTGTGGATCAATTCGGAAGTAGAAGATGCTTAAGTCTTACTTGCGTGAGGCGCAAGTGTGTTGCTGCCAAGCATTGATCTGCACATTGCATCCGGCGCTGCCGTTGCCCACATGGGTAACCGCATCATGGGGATCTCACTTCACTGAGGCACAGGCCCGTGCCTCAGTGAAGTGGCCCACCCGGCGCGCGCCCCGCCGATCAGGGTAAGTACCCCCCTGCCCACCCTTGGCCGTTTCATTCAGTCGCCCTACAATTTATCAACCGATCACTAATCGGTCGATAAATAGAAGAGGCAACCATGGCAATCCGAAAACTCGCGCACTTCTCGATCCGCACCACGGACCTCGAGACATCCTGCGCCTTCTACGAACGCATTCTCGGCTTCAGGCAAGGCTATCGCCCGCCTTTCGATTTCCCCGGCGCATGGCTGTACATGGGCGGTGACGAAAGTGACTTCGGCACCGTCCACATCATCGGCGCCGACCCGGACAACCCCGGCGGGCTGTCCGCCTACCTCGGCGACCGCGCCCCTGCGGCGGCGGGTACCGGCACCCTCGACCACATCGCCTTCCTGGCCACCGGCGTGGCGCAGATGTGGGCAAAGCTGGAAACCGAGGGCATCCCGTGGCGCGACCGCACCGTCCCCAGCCTGGGCCTGCACCAGGTGTTCATCGAGGACCCTTCCGGCGTCACCATTGAACTGAACTACCCCGCCGCCGAGGTGGCGGGCCTTGCAATCCCGGGCAACGGCGAGCGCGCTCCCCTCCCCGCAGTGGCAGGAGACTGATCATGACAACCCTATCGACACGGCCGAAGGCCATCATCGTGGGCGGCTCGCTGGGCGGGCTGTTCGCGGCCAACCTGCTCGCCCGCGGCGGGTGGGAGGTGGAGGTATGCGAGCGTGTTCCCGAAGCCCTTGCCGGGCGCGGCGCGGGCATCGTCACGCATCCCGAGTTGTTCGAGGCCCTGGCCGCCGCCGGGGTCGAGGTGGACGACTCCATCGGCGTGCAGGTGAAGTCCCGGCTGACGCTGGGCCAGGACGGCAGCGTCCTGTCGCAGCGGGAGCTGCCGCAAACGCTGACGGCATGGGGCAAGATGTACCACGTGCTGCGCTCCGCCTTCACCGGGGGCACCTACCGCACGGGCGCCAATGTGGTGTCGGTGCGCAGCGAGCCCGGCCGCGCCGTGGTAATGCTGGACGACGGCTCGGTCCATCACGCCGATCTCGTGGTCGCCGCGGACGGTTTCCGTTCCGCGTTGCGCGAGTGCCTGTTGCCCGAGGCCCGGCTCCAGTACGCAGGGTACATCGCCTGGCGCGGCCTGGTGGACGAAACGAGCCTGAGCGAAACCACGCGCGACATGCTGTTCGAGAAGTTCGCCTTCTGCCTGCCGCCGCGCGAGCAGATCCTCGGCTACCCGGTGGCGGGCCAGGGCAACAGCACCCGGGTTGGCGAGCGCCGCTACAACTTCGTGTGGTACCGCGCCACCAGCGAGGACGTGGACCTGCCCGACCTGCTGACCGATGCCAGCGGCAAGCGCTGGTCCGGCGGTATCCCGCCGGGGCTGATCCGGCCGGACGTGCTGGCGGGCATGGAGAGCGCCGCGCAGGCCAACCTGGCGCCCCAGTTCGGCGAAGTGGTGGCCAAGACCGCGCAGCCGTTGTTCCAGCCCATCTTCGACCTCGAGGTGCCGCGCATGGCCTTCGGCCGCGTGGCGCTGCTCGGCGACGCCGCCTTCGTGGCGCGCCCGCACTGCGGCATGGGCGTGACCAAGGCCGCGGGCGACGCCATGTCACTGGTCAAGGCGCTGCGGGCGCATGACAGCGTCAGTGCCGCACTGGAGAGCTACAGCGCCGAGCGCGTGCAGGTGGGTGCGGCCATCGTCCAGCACGCGCGCCACCTCGGCGCCTATATGCAGGCGCAACTCAGGAACGAGACCGACCGCCAGATGGCCGAGCGCTATCGCACGCCGGAAGCCGTGATGCGCGAGACGGCGGTGTCGGCGCGCTTCTGAGCGCGCCGCCGCCCCACGCCAAACCACCCGCCCCAAATCGGAGACAACCTTGGAACACACCGCCCCCACCTTTGCCGCAGCCGCCCGCGAAAGCGCCGCGCCCGCCGCGGCCCCACCCAATCCCCTGCTCGCCAATCCGGCATTCCAGTCCCTGGTGCGCGCGCGGCGCAGGTTCGCGTGGGCCCTGACCGCCATCATGCTGGCGGTGTACTTCGGCTACATCCTCACGCTCGCTTTCCGGCCCGCGCTGCTGGGCCGCCAACTGAACCTGGGCCAGCCCATGAGCGTGGGCATTCCCGTGGGCTTCGGCATGTTCGCGGTGACCTTCCTGCTGGTGGCGGTGTATGTGCATCGCACCAACACCGTGTACGACCAGCGCATCAGCGACCTCAAGCAAGGGGCAGCAAAATGAAGCAAACCGCCATCTCCGCCACTGCCGCAACGCTGCTGCTTGCCGCTCTGCCCGCGTTCGCCGCGCCGGGGCCGGTGGGCCAGGGCATGAATGTCATCGCCATCGCCATGTTCCTGGTGTTCGTCGCCGCCACGCTCGTGGTCACGCGCTGGGCCGCCAGGAGCAACCACAGCGTGGCCGACCACTACGCCGCGGGCGGCAAGATCACCGCCCTGCAGAACGGCTGGGCGATCGCCGGCGACTACATGTCGGCGGCCTCGCTGCTAGGCATCTCCGCGCTGGTCTTCACCAGCGGCTACGACGGCCTGATCTATTCCATCGGCTTTCTAGCCAGCTGGCCGATCATCCTGTTCCTGATCGCCGAGCCGCTGCGCAACCTCGGCCGCTTCACGCTGGCCGACGTGGTCTCCTACCGCCTGCAGCAGCGGCCCATCCGCGCGTTCTCCGCATCCAGTTCCATCGTCATCGTGCTGCTGTACCTGGTGTCGCAGATGGTGGGGGCCGGCAAGCTGGTGGAGCTGCTGTTCGGCTTCAGCTACACGGCAGCGGTCGTGCTGGTCGGCGTGCTGATGGTGGTCTATGTGTTCTTCGGCGGCATGCTGGCCACCACCTGGATCCAGATCATCAAGGCGGTGCTGCTGCTCGCCGGCGCCGCCTTCATGGCGTTCATGGTCATGAGCCGCTTCGGCTTCAGCCTGAATGCGCTGTTCGGGCAGGCCATCGAGGCCCACGGCAAGCACGCTGCCATCATGAGCCCGGGCGGCCTGGTCTCCGATCCCGTATCGGCGGTATCGCTCGGCCTGGCGCTGATCTTCGGCACAGCCGGCCTGCCGCATATCCTGATGCGCTTCTTCACCGTCGGCGACGTCAAGGCGGCACGCAAGAGCATCCTCTATGCCACCGGCATCGTCGGCATCGGCTACGCGCTGATCATCATCATCGGCTTTGGCACCATCGCACTGGTGGCCAGCGACCCGGCCTACCACACGCCTGCCGGCGCGGTAATCGGCGGCGTCAACATGGTGGCCGTGCACCTGGCCCATGCCGTCGGCGGCAACCTCTTCCTCGGCTTCATCTGCGCGGTGGCGTTCTCGACCATCCTGGCCGTGGTGGCGGGGCTGACGCTGGCCGGTTCCTCGGCCATCTCGCACGATCTCTATGCCAAGGTCCTGCGCCAGGGCAACGCCACCGACAAGGAGGAGATGCGCGTCTCCCGGATGACCACGCTCGTGCTGGGCGTACTGTCCATCCTGCTGGGCATCCTGTTCGAGAAGCAGACCATTGCCTTTATCGTCAGCCTGACCTTTTCCATTGCCGCCAGCTCGAATTTCCCGGTGCTGCTGCTGTCGATCTACTGGCGCGGGCTGACCACGCGGGGCGCCGTGGCGGGCGGCTCGCTCGGGCTGCTGACCGCGGTGGTGCTGACGGTGCTCAGCCCGACCGTGTGGGTACAGGTACTCGGCCATGCGAGCGCCATCTACCCCTATGAGTATCCGGCGCTGTTCTCCATGCTGGTGGCCTTTGCCGGCATCTACGTGTTCTCGGTCACTGACCGGTCCGCGCGCGGTGCGCGCGAACGCGGCGCGTTCAACAATCAGCTGGTCGATTGCGAGCTCGGGCTGGTCAAGCCGCAGTAGCACCCGTGCCCTGTGCTGCCGGCCGCACTGCCGGCAGCCCGGCCGCGCCTCAATTTATCACCCGATTGGTACAATGCCGCAAGCGCTCCGCACGGGACGTGCCTGCCACAGGTGAACGAATGAAACGAGACGCAACGCCGACCGAGAACGATGCACCGGCCAAGACCGGAAAACGGCTGCTGCCCGAAGAGCGGGAGCAGCAGATCGTGCAGAAGGCCATCGAACACTTCACGCGCAACGGCTTCTCCGGCAGCACGCGCGATCTCGCCAAGCAGATCGGCGTCACCCAGCCCTTGCTGTACCGCTACTTCTCCAGCAAGGAGGCGCTGATCGATCGCGTCTACAGCGAAGTGTTCCAGTGGCGGCCCGACTGGGAACGCCAGATCACCGACCGCGCCACGCCGCTGACCGAACGGCTGTATGCGTTCTACCTCGACTACGCCTCCGTGATCCTGCGCGAGGAATGGATCCGGGTCTTCATCTTTGCCGGCCTCACGCGCGAAGGCATCAACAACAAGTACCTCAACAAGCTGCGCAGCAAGGTCTTCCTGCCCGTGCTGGCCGAGGTGCGTGCCGAGTACGGCATCCCGGAGCCGCGCAACGCGGCAGAACTGGAGGCCGAGGTCGAGATGATCTGGGGCCTGCACGCGGCCATCTTCTATCTCGGCGTGCGCAAATGGGTCTACGGCCTCAAGGTGCCCTCGGACATCGGCGCCGTGATCCGCCGCAAGGTGGACATGTTTCTCCACGGCGCGCCTGCCGTCATGCGCTCCCTGCGCGCGCCCGGCAAGCCCGGCAACTGAGTTCCTGCGAGGATGGACGACGCCCCTTACCGCTGGAGTCTTACCTATGGACAAGCTGCTGGCATTGAAGCTGTTCGTCGAGACGGTCGACGCCAAGGGGTTCTCCTCCGCCGCGCGCCGGATCAACCTGGCCACGTCATCGGTGACCCGCATGATGGACTCGCCGCTGCATCGCGCCGTTCCTCGGCAGCTTTCTCGCGCAGTATCCGAAGCTGGAGCTGGAGGTATCGTTGACCGACGAGATCGTCGACCTGCTCGGCCAACGCATTGATCTGTCCATCCGCCTGGGCAGCGCCACGTTGCTAGACGAAGTGGTGGCGCGTCAGATCTGCACGTTCCGGCGCAGGGTGGTGGCAAGTCCGGGCTATCTGCGCCAGCGCGGCATCCCCGCCGCGCCGACGACATTGACCGCAGCCCGCGAGGACACGCCGCCAGCGACGAACGATGGCTCGGAGTCGGTCCAGCCGGCGCGCGAGCTATCGCACTGGCAGCCCCGTCAGCCAGCCCCCTGTCAGCCAGCCCCCGTCTGCTGCCCCTGCCTGCGCGCGGCCACGATGGCATCGTAGCGCCGCGAAACGCCAAGCTTGGCGAATATCTGCCTGAGATTCCACTTGACAGTCAACTCGCTGATGTTCAACGCCAGTGCGATTCTCTTGTTCGACATTGACTGCTCGAGCAGCCCCAGTATTTCCCGCTCCCGCCTGGTCAGGCCCGACAACTCCGTCAGGCCATCCTGCGGCGCCGCCGCGATAGCCCTATCGGGCCCGGCGGCGGGCATGGCAAGCGGCATCCCCCGCAAGCCGGCAAGGTAGTCCTCCTGTGCACTGTCCCTGCGCCGCGGCAGGCAGCCCAGCAAGACGCGAACGCCCTTGCCTTCGTCGAGCAGCGTGCGCACCAGGCCAAGCCGGTAAGCCGTGGCCACCGCTGGCTCCATGCATGCAATCACTTCATCGCGCCGCCCGAGCGCATCCAGCGCCAGCGCCTGCAGCAGATCGGTGGTGACCATCAGCCCCTCCCTGCCCAGTGCCGTGGCCGTGGCGCGGACGTCATCCAGCGCCAGCATCGCGCCTTGCGCCTCGCCCATGGCCAGGAGGAGCCTCGCACGCGACAGCGCTGCGATCGCCACGATCTCGGCCGCGCGCGGTTGCGCGCCCGTCTGGTCATGCGCCAGGCCGTCGAGCGTGGCCTGCAGCGACTGCGCGTGCCGCCAGTCCCCGCCGGCAAGCGCGATCCGCTGCCGTTCCGCCACCATCTGCGCCATCCCGCGCCAGATGCCACGGCTGCGGAAATGCGCTTCCATATCGGTCAGGAATGCCATGGCCTCGTGCGGCAGCCCGCCAAGCACTTGCAGGCGCGCATGGCACAGCGCGGCGCGCAGCGCCACATCGGGCGACGATAGCTTGAGCATGTCGAGGCGATCCGCCAGCACCTGCCGTGCTTCCTCGGTCTTGTCGCGTTCGTACAGGACCACGGCCACCGTTGCCGCGCAGTAGCAGGCACTGACCGAGCGGCGGCCGTGGTGGCGTTCAGCCTCGGCGAGCGCGTCCTTGCCCATGCGCTCGGCTTCCAGCGCATTGCCCTCCAGCAGGATTGCGCTGGCGGCGCTTGCCCTGGCCATCAGCGCCAGCTCGCCCGTGCCGGTGCGCATCGCGCTTGCGGCGGCGGAACCCAGGATATCCCGCGCCTGCGCGTGGCGGCCGCGCGCGGTCAGGCTGCGCACGGTCAGGCCAAGCCTGATGTGCTCCAGCGCCGGATGGCCCAGCGCTACATTTTCAAGCGTTGCCAGGGTGGCGTCCAGCAGCGCCACTTCGTCGCGCTGCATGGCGATCACGGCGCGCAGCAGCCTGCCATGCCGCGACCCGCCGGCGCCAGCCCTGACGGCTTCCAGTGCGCTCAGCCATTGCTCGGCTTCGGCGGGCCGCGCCGTCACCGCGCTCGCCCACGCGGCGAGCAGCAGCAGGCGCGGATGCCCCGCCAGCCGGGCGGAAGGCACCATTTCGGCCCACTGCCGGAAGGCCCGCAACTGGCTCACGCTGGGCAAGGCCGGCATCGAACACTCGATCAGGCGGACAACGGCATCGAAGTCCTCGCTCAGCAAGGCATGCGGAATCGCCTCGGCAAAGCGCCCTTGCTGCACGAACCATCCGGTGGCTCGCCGGTGCAGGCCAGCCACGTCCTCCTGGCCGCATGCCAGGCGCTGGCTCAGGAATGCCGCGAACATGGGATGAAAGCGGTACCAGCGGGCCTGGTCGTCCTCCTGCGCGGGCAGCAGGAACAGGCCGCGCGCGTCGACAGCGGCGAGCAACGCGTCCGCATGCTCCGAGCCCGTGACATGGGCGGCCAGCGCCGCGTTGAAGCGCGGCAGCACCGACAAGCCTTGCATGAAGTTGAGCAGCTCCGCTGGCAACCCGGCCACGACGTCTTCCGACAAGTAGGCGTGCAGGCTATCCGCATCGGGCGCCAGCGCGCGCAGGCGCACCGGATTGCGCTGCGCCGCCTTCGACGAGGCCACCATCAGTTGCAACCCGATCGGCCAGCCGGCACAGAGCGCATGGAGCCGCGTGGCGGCGTCCAGGCCCACGCGCGCATCGAGATGCGCCTGCAGGAAAGCAAGCGTTTCCCGGAAGGAAAATGCCAGGTCCGCGCCGCCGACTTCACCTAGCTCCCCCACTGCGCGCAGACGGCCCAGCAATAAGGCTGGCGCCTTGCGCGACGCCATCACGACGTGGAGGTTGGGCAACCGTGCCTCAAGGATGGCCTGTAGCAAGGCACGGCTGGCGGGATGGCTGGTCCGGTCGGACTCGTCGATCATCAGGTACAGCTCTTCGCGCGCGCCGGCCAGCGCCTGGATATAGCCGGCAGCCAGCGATTCCGGGGCCGCCAGCGCATCGTCCTGCCATGGCGGCGCGAGCCGCGCATGCTGCAAGGCGGCACGCAGGCTGGCGCGGAACGCCTCCGGCGCTTCGTCTTCGGCGTCCAGCGAAAGCCACGCTACGCTGGCGCCTTCCCCGATCAGCTTCTGGCGCCACTGCGCCATCAGGGTGGTCTTGCCGAAGCCCGCGCCGGCAGTGATCAGCACCAGCTTGCGCTGGCGCGCATCGTGCAGGCCGGCAAGCAGGTCTTCGCGCGGGATCGCGCGGCTGCCAAGGCGAGGCGGCGCCAGCTTGGTAGTGGGAGCAGGTTGATACCGTTCCATCGAAATTCGGCTCTCGGCAATGCGGGCCAGGCGGTGCGAGAAAAGGACCGCCGGCCTGTCCCGGTGGATATCGGGTGTCCGGACGTGGCGCGTGGGCGGGAGAACGCGCGCTTCGGGGATTGCGCGAAATATATACTAGCCATGCATGGCGCAAGCCCTGGTTTGGGGCCGCCCACCTGATCCGGGTGGCTGGGCGAATGCCCGAGCGAGGCAAGAGCGGGATGCATGCGGAGCACACGCCGCTCCGGCGCGCCGGCCGAATCGCGCCGGGCCGCCTGTACAATGCATCACCATTCCGATTGACATCGACGCTGGCCGGCATGGCCAGTGCTCGGAGACAAGAAGGCACCGGTCACCTATGCCGCAAAGCCCCTCCTCCCCCGGCGCTCGCCCGCCTGCCAGCGCGGCGCCGGAATCCACCAGTAATGCAAAGCGCCTGCCGCCACGCGACACGGTCAGGGTTCTGGCGCGCGAACGCGTGCTTGCGCAACTGACCGAGGCACGGCGCCGCCGCGCGATCGTGCTGCAAGGCCCGGCCGGCTGCGGGAAGACCGCCACGCTGCTGGCGTGGCGCCAGGCGCTGCTCGCACTAGGCTTCGATGTTGCGTGGCTGACCCTGTCAGCCGACGACAACGAACTGGCGCGCTGGCTCGATGCCCTGCTGGGCAGCCTGGCCCAGGTCGATACCGCGATGACGCGCGAGGCGGCGTTGCTGGGCGGCCGCGGGATGGATGCGGAAGTCGTCGAGCGCACCGTGCTGGCGCTGGTGCAAGGCATCGCCAGCCATCCGCGCGACCTGGTGCTGGTGCTCGACGAACTGCACCATCTTGCCGATGCCCGCGTGCACGAGTCGCTGCAATGGCTGCTCGACTACGCGCCGCCTAACCTCCATATCGTGCTGGCGTCGCGCGGCAACGTACCGCTATCGCTCGGCCGCCTGCGGGACCAGGGGCTGGTGCTGGAACTGGACCAGCGCGACCTGCGCTTCACGCTGGCGGAATCCGGGCAATTCCTGAAGGCGCAACTCGGCGATATCAGCGCGCGCGACGCGCGCCAGCTGCACGAACTGACCGATGGCTGGGTAGCCGGGCTGCAGCTGTTCGCCACGCACTGGAAGCGGCACCGGCAACACAGCGGCGCGCAGTCCGGCGCCGACAGCTTCGTGCGCGCCAATGTGCAGAATGCCGGCGCCTTCGCCGGCTATTTCGAACGCGAAGTGCTGGCGCGCCTGGCGCCCGCCGAGACGGAGTTGCTGGTGCGCGCTGCGGCATGCCAGCGCTTCAGCGCATCGCTTTGCGTGGCGCTGAACGAGCAGGCGCAAAGCTCCGCCGAAGTGGTCGCCCTGCTCGCCCGCCTCGACAACGACAACCTGTTCATCACGCCCGTCGACGGGCCCGACCGGGAAACCTGGTATCGGCTGCATCCGCTGCTGCGCGAAGCCCTGCTCCAGCGCTTCGGCGCGCGCAGCGAGGCACAGCAGCGCGCCGTGCATGCGGCCGCCTGGCACTGGTTCCGCGCGCACCGTTTGCTGGAAGAAGCCGTGCGCCATGCGGTGCTGGCGGGGGAAGCCGACGCGGCCGCGGATCTCGTGCAGCAATATGCCGGCACGCTCACCGCCCGGGGGGAATTGCGCAAGCTGATCGGGCTGATGCGCCTGTTGCCGGCCGAGCAGATCGAGGCGCGCATCAAGCTGCGCCTGATGACCCTGCAGATGCAGATCTTCGCGCGCGACCTCGACGCTTGCGCAGTGAGCATCGAGCGCCTGCTCGCCGACATTCCCGAAACCGACCTGGCGGCCAGTTACCGGCTCACCATCCTGCGCTTCGGGCTGGCCGTGCAATGCGACGATACCGAGGGCGCGCTGGCACTGGTGCCCCGGTTGATGCAGGCGCCCGCCGACGCCGAACCGGTCACCCTCGGCGCGCGCAACAACCTGCTTTCGTGGCTGTACATGCACCTTGGCGAGTACGAGCGCGCGCGCCGCATCCAGGCCGAGGCGCCGCCGCTGCTGGCGGAAGGCGCGCCGCTGCTGGGCACCACCGGCGGCAGCCTGAACGGACGCTGCATGGTCGGTTTCAGCTTCGCCCTGGAGGGCAAGATGATCCAGGTCGAGCGCATCTGCCGGGATATCCTGTTCGAGGCGGACAAGGCCGGCAGCGCCGCGGCCGAACCCGGCTACTTTGCCGCCGCGCTGCTTGGCGAAGTGCTTTACGAACAGAACGACATCGCGGGCGCGCGCCGGCTGCTGGAAGACCGCGTGGACGTGCTGGAGCGCGTGTCGATTCCCGACTCGGTGCTGCGGGTGCTCCGAACGCTGTCGGCATCGCACTGGGCGGCCGGGCATCAGCTCGATGCGTTTGCCTACCTGGAGCGGCTGGAAGAGTACGCGGCGCAACGTGGCCTGGACCGCTTGCTGGCCCATAGCCTGGGGGACCAGGTCCAGCGCCACCTGTCTTGCGGCGATCCGGACGCCGCGCAAGCCGCGCTGGCGCGCCTGGAGGTCATCGATGCGCGTCACCCGCACGCACAGCCGAGCGCGCTAGATGAGATCCGGGTGGTGGCCGAACGCGCACGCACCCAGATGTGCCTTGCGCATGACGACCTTGCCGGGGCGGCGCAGCGCCTGGCGCCGCTGATCGCCCTGTGCGATGCGCGCGGCTGGCAGCGCCAGGTGGCGCAGTTGCAGTGGCAAGGCGCGGTGGTCGACTTCCGGCTCGGGCTGCCGGATACCGCGCGCGACCAGATGCTGGCGGCTTTGCGCCGGGGGCACCGGCTTGGGCTGGTGCGCAGCCTGCTCGATGCGGATCCGGCGGGGCTTGACCTGGTCGGTGAGATCACACTGGGGCAGGCGGCGGACCCGTTGCTGGATTTCTATGTCGAACGGCTGCGCTCGGCGCGGGAGGCGCTGGTGGGGGCCGTTCCGGACACGTCTCCACTCTCCTCCGATGGGCAGCCGGCAAACGCCGCCGGCATGGAAGGGTTGAGCGAGCGTGAGGTCGATGTGGTGCGGTTGCTTGGGCAGGCGCTGCCCAACAAGAAGATCGCGCGGACGCTTGGGCTGTCGCCGGAGACTGTGAAGTGGCACTTGCGGAATGTTTTTCGCAAGCTTGGGGTTAGTAGTCGTGATGAGGCTGTGGCTCGGGTTCGGGATATGGAGTTGGGGGGTGGGGGTTAAACCGTATGTGATTTTTTGGGCGGCAAGCGCGGCCCTTGCGGACCGGGCGCGCTGCCCCCTCCGATTCGAGGGAAGCCCCCGCACGCAGGGCGCCAGCGCTTTTGGGAGTCACTCGTCTTCCGCGTATCCCAGCTCTCGCTGATGTCGAATCGAGAGTACGACGACGCGTGAGTCAGAGTACGCATACAGAATGACATGTGAATGAATGACGTACTCCCGAATCTCCGGCACCCCCGCCTCAACGGCCAGTCGAAGCAGATCGTCGAGTCGCGCCGATTCCTGACCGGAGCCCGCGGCGAGGATCTCAGCGGGACGGCCAAGCCGGGGATGCGTCATCACTAAATCACGGAACCGATGGATCTCTTCCCATAGCGCTTCCATTCGCCCCGGCGCTGAACTCACGTCCTGGAGCAGCATGAACGCCTCAATGGTCTCCATCCGCTCCTGGAAAGCATCCGCAAAGTCGACACGCGTCATTTGCGAGACGCATCACGTCGACGCATGGATTCCCGGATCTCCTCCAGAGACTTGACGCGACCTTCAAGTGCGTCCTTGAGACCCCTTTCGGCATCGGCCAACATCAGCAGTCGCCCCCGTTCTCTCCGTTCGAGGTTGTGGTAGTAGTCCAGCTTCTTGGCATCGACAAGGGCGACAAAGGCAGTGCCATTCTTTGTCAGCAACTTCTCGGCACCTGCCACTACGTCCTCGGCCAACTCGGTCAACCGTGAGCGGGCCTCGCTGATGGGGACAACATCTTTGGCACGAATCGACATTGCGCATCCTTTACGGAATTTGTTAACGAAAAAATAGACAAATTACGTCTTGTGGTCAAGGTTCAAGACAATCCGGGGGTGCACATATGTAACGTAGTCAGCACAATGCTCATCAGCAAGATCACCGAGCTTCTTCCATGACCGCCGCGGCTAGGCCAGCTCCGCCTACGGTCGTTGTAGGCGGAGCTGGCCTAGTGCGGAATTCGCCGTTTGCTTGGTCCTCTCGGCTTTCTTTAACTCATGGTTTCTTTCATACGGCTCATTGCCCATCAGCACGGCCCACGCAGTTCGCGCCGCCTTGTTGGCTAGCGCCACCACTGTCACGTTGGTGGGCCGTCGGCGTGCCAGTTGCTCGCACCACAAGCCCTTGTCCTTGGCTCGGAACAGGACTGCCCTGGCACCATGGATCAGCAGCATGCGCAGATAGCGGTCACCGCGTTTGCTGATCGCGCCCAGGCGCACCTTGCCCCCAGTGCCGTGCTGACGCGGCACCAGCCCGAGATAGGCCGATAGGGTTCGCGATGCACAATACCTGTCTCATGCTGCAAGCCTGCCTTTGCGGTCTCTGCGCGCCACTCAGGCGGCCGTGCCGGGCCGACGGGCGCGGTACCACGCCACACCCGACTCGCCGGCTTGCACTTGGAGTTCGCCAAGCGCGCTCAGGTAGTTCAGGTACGCCACGGTTTCGCCCGTCGCGAGCGCGTACTGCAGCGCGTCGTCGCCCGTCACGGGCACGGCAAAGAGCACGGCGAACAGGTCGACGGCACGCCGCGGCTCGCGCAGTGCATCGCGCAGCCGGGCCAGGTTGCGCCAGAGCGATTGTTCAAACCGGTCGATGCGCGTATGAAGCCCTTCAAACGGATCGTTGTGTGCCGGCAGCACCAGCACGTCTTCCGGCACCATGCGCCGGATGTGCGACAACGACGCCTGCCAGCCGGCCAACGGGTTCGCGTCGGGCTCCATCGGATGCACCGAGACGTTGGGCGAAATGCGCGGCAGCACCTGGTCGCCGGCAATCATCACGTGCAGGTCGGGGGAATACAGGCATGCGTGCTCCGGCGTATGGCCCTGCCCCGTCAGCACGTGCCAGTCGTGGGCACCAATGCGCACCACCGCGCCATCCTCCATGAGACGAAAGCTACGCGGCAGGCGCGAGATCATTCTCCCGGCGCGGCCAAAGCGACTTCGGTAGCCGTCAAGGGCCCCTTCATCCCAACCGGCGCGCCGGTAGAATGCAAGGCCCTCGGGTGGAACCTCCTGGCCGGCCTCCGCGGCGGTGGCAAGGCTGTGCAGATACTCCAGGCGCGTCATCCAGAGGTGGCACTGGAACCGGTCCACGAGCCAGCCCGCCATGCCCACGTGGTCGGGATGCTGGTGCGTGACGATCACGCGCGTCACCGGCCTTCCGCCCAGAGGCCCTGCCAGAAGCGCTTCCCAGGCTTCCTCGCATTGCGGCGAAAGCAGGCCGGTATCGACGATCGCCCAGCCATCGCCGTCCTCGATTGCCCAGACATTGATGTGCGCCAGTACGTTGGGTAAGGGCAGTCGCATCCACCGTACGCCGGGCGCGATCTCGAAGGCCTGCCCCGCTGAGGGTGCCTCTCCACACGGATAATGCAGCCTCGCCACAGGCTGGGCGAGGTGCTCGGAATCTGGACGATACATAGGTCAACTCCCGCAGTCGATCCTGCGCCAGCCGACTCGCGGGGCAAACAGGTTCCAGGAAAAGGACGGTCGGCACGCTTCGTGGACATGGCGACAGCCGTCCTTCTGTGCACAGGATGAAAGGTAGCCCTGCGGCGGCAGCCGCGCCCCTCCCTTTCAGGCAGGGGTTGTAGACGTGCTCCCATTCGGGTCGCGTCCGCCGCGTCCGATGGTGTTGCATCGCGTTAACATTGGTGTATTCCCTCGCATCCGGCCGCCGGCATTCCCGCGTGCGCCGCCACAGCCCGCCGTTGACGCGGGTATCGCACGCCACGCTGCCCCCCCGCCCCTCCCCCCTCCCGTTTTGATAGGCGAGCGGGTGTGGATGCCATCTCTACTGTCGAAGCGCGCCGGCCACTCGACTGCCGTGCAGATCCGACCGCGCAGCGTCGTGGTCCGCCCGTGACTGGCGCATGGGTCGGCATGACATATTGATAAAGACAAGAGGAGACTTTCTAGCATGAAAAAATCGCTTATCGCACTGGCGGCGCTCAGCGCAGTGGCAGGGTCGGCAAATGCCCAGACGAGCGTGACGCTCTATGGCGTGATTGACACTGGCATCGAGTACGTCAACCGGGTTGCCACGGCGCCAACGACGCTGTCCCCGTCATTGACCGGGGTTGCGCCGGTCGGCAAGCGCTTTGACATGAACGGCAACGGCGGCCTGTCTGCCTCGCGCTGGGGGCTGCGTGGCGTGGAAGACCTGGGCGGCGGCCTGAAGGCCATCTTCACGCTGGAAAGCCAGTTCACTCCAGACACCGGCGCGTTCGCGGGCAACACCGGCATCTTCAACCGCCAGGCATATGTCGGCCTGAGCAACCAGTACGGCAAAATCGCCTTCGGCAAGCAGTACTCAAGCCTTGCCGAAGGCATGCTGAACTTCTCCCCCACCCGTGCGGCGCCCGCCTATGAGCCAGGCGTCTGGTGGCTGGGCATTAACTACCGGCCTGCCAACACCATCAAGTACAAGGGCGAATTCGGCGCGCTGTCTGCCGCTGCCCACTATTCGTTCGGGGCCGGCGTAGGCCTGACATCGCTGAGCACAGGCGGCGCGCTCTACAACGGGGGCGCCGGTGAAACCCCCGGCGCCCATCGCGACGACACGGCTTGGGGGGCTTCGGTGTCCTACCTGAACGATCAGTTTGGCCTGGGGATCGGTTACGACCAGTGGAATCCGGCTGCCACGGTCGGCAATCCTGGCAAGGTCCGCAAGGCCGGCATCGCTGGCAGCTACAGCTTTGGTCCGGCCAAGCTGATGGCCGGCTACCGCTGGGGTGACCAGACGTACGCCAACGGCCGAACCGCCATGCGCGACGACTACTGGTTCGCTGGCGTGAGCTACCGCGTCAATGCGGCACTTGACCTTCAACTGGCCTACTTCTATTCGAATATCAAGCAGCTTGCGCTGAGCAACAGCAGCGCCCCGATCAACCCTGCCAACCCCCAGCAGGTCAGCTTCGTGGCCGACTACGCGTTCAGCAAGCGAACCGACGTCTATCTCACGACCGCGTGGGCGCATAACGGCAGCCTGGCCAATGATGGTCCCTTCACCGGCTACCTGTTCAACTACGCGCAGGCGCCCGGACAGAAGAACATGGTCGGCGCGTTGGTCGGCATCCGCCACGTTTTCTGAGTGCCAACCCAGGCACAATGACTTATGGAGCGCCGCCAGCAAATGGCGGTCGCTCCGGCGGCTACGCCTCGCCCCCCGCAAGGTCCGTACCGATATCCGATTCTGGACCTCTACCGCAAGATCGAGGGCTGGGAGGTGCACGACAGCGACGACGACTCGCGTAAGCGGCGACGTTGCCACCGTTGCGAGGACAGTGCGCGCGACAACGGACTACCGCCTCGGCGCTTCCCGGGCGTCGCAAAAAAAAAGCTCAGGGTATCGTCATCCTTGATCTTGATGTGCCATTCTCCAACGCAGTATTTGGCGTCGGAGAACTTCTCCCGCCATCGGCGCGAGAGCGTCTCGATGCATGCACGCCCTTGCGGTGGCATCTGCGGCGCGGCAGCCATCTGTCGCAGCATTTGCAGATAACTGGGATCTCCCCAGCGGGGCGTGGCTGCGACGTGCGCGTTCCAGACAAGCACCACCAGTTTGTATGTCTCGCGCACCACGGCGATCGGCGTGTCTTCGGTAATGGCCTCGGACAGAAGCGGCCCTCCGAAGTCCAGAATCGTCTCGGAGATCTTGCGTTCGGCCTTGCCCGCGCTTGCTTGGTTCATTGTTTCGTTCCGCTTGATGCGCGACCGCGGTTCAATGCCGGGTCGCCGAGGCTGGCAACCGGCAAGGACGACGTCGACGCCACGGTCGATGCCGATCCGACCGCGCCAGAGGGTTTCCAATTGTAGGGCGCCAATTCCGGTTTTGTTGCGATAAGGATGGTTTGGCGAAGCCATCGGGTGAATCGCGCTGGATTACGAAACCAGGGAACAGAATTGTTGTGCGGCGGACAAGCGGGCCCCCTTGGGACATGCCATCTGTCCCTTGGCGATCATATGCATGGTTTCGATGCCACCGACAAGGATGCGCGCGCAACGGAAATTTTTGAACCCGAGCATCGGTCGTGTTCGTCGTTTGATGGCCCGATGGTCCTGCGCAATGATGTTGTTCAGGTACTTGCGCTGGCGGATCTTGATCGGCGTCTCGCGCTGCGCATTCACGGCATGCAAGGCCGCAAGATTGGCACCGCTCTTATCGACGGTGACCGTCTCTGGAACACCGTTCTGGCTGATCGCCTTCTCGAAGAGACGCCGGGCGGCAGCCTTGTCACGATGGGCCCGCCGCAGGAAGTCGATGGCGTTGCCGGCCTTGTCCACGGCGCGATAGAGGTACGTCCATTTGCCCCGCACCTTGAGGTAGGTCTCGTCCATCCTCCAGCTCTTGCCAACCGGGCGCTTGTGGCGGCGAAACGCCTTCTCGAACAGCGGCAGCAGCTTGATGACCCAGCGGTGCACGGTCGAGTGATCGACCGCAAGACCACGCTCGGCCATCATTTCCTCGAGATCGCGCAGACTCAGCGAATAGGCGACGTACCACCGCACGCACAGCAGGATCACGTCCAGCGGATCGTGCAGGCGCTTGAGCACCTTCGTTACGCTAGCCGGCAGTGCTTTTCTCGCCGATGCCTTCTTCATTACGGGCTTCAGTTCTGGCCAATGTCGGCTCCGATCTTACCCCGGCATCCTTATCGCGACAAAACCTCGCCGTTGGCCAGCGCCCTTTCCTGTGAAATCTCCGCATCTTCTCTTCCGACGGCGGGTGTGACGACCCAAACGTTGCATGGGCAGCCCACTTCACTATTCTCCGATTGTGCCGTTATTGCTGCGGCACCACCTAAACGACAAGGAAAAGGGATGAAGTACTGGAAGGCAGTTATGGCCGGCGTCATGTCGGCAGTCGTGAGCGGCCAGGCTTTTGGGTGGGGCGCGACCGCCATCGGCGACGGGAACCTGCACTACACGCAATACAACGCCGACACGCCGAAAGAGGCTGAGCAGCGTGCCATGTCCGGATGTGCTGAGCGCACGACCAACTGCAAGCTCGCCATGGAGCATGCCGTGCGAAGCACCGCAATGGTCATGGTGGTCGGTGACGAAGGCTGGGCCCAGGTATCGAACGAGAACCCGGACAAAGCTGGGAATGATGCGCTGGCGTCCTGCGGCAAGCTGTCCAAGGGGTGTCGTGTAGAGTCGGCTGTCTGGGATACCTCCCCCTTCTTCGCTGCCCTGGCCATAGGCAAGGACAATCTCTGGGTGACGACTGGAGCCAGCTCTCTAGAAGCCGCCGAAAAATCGGCGACCGAGCGTTGCCAGCAAGGTTCTGCGACTAAGGCGCCCTGCTCGCCCAACAAGGACTTCACGACGAATACGCATGCGTTCTATGTCCTTGCCTCGTCCGATGACTACACAGGGATAGGATTGCGGACCACGCCAGCGCAGGCCAAGAAAGCCGCCCTGGAAAGCTGCGAGGAAGGTAACAAGAGTGGCAAACCTTGCGTTGCCGGTGCGCCGATCGAGAACGAGGCGCCCGTCGCCGCTCCGGCCACGATGAAGAAATGGATCGACGCCGCCGCGAAATCGACGGCCCCGCGTCAGATGAAGCCGATCAAGACAGCAGCCACCACGAGGTCAACCAACGTCGTCCGATGTTCAAACACGTGCGCAAACGGAAGCTGCCTGCGCACCTTCGGGAATGGCCGCCAGGAGCGCTGGCAAGCGCCACGGGTCTACGATCCGATCACGCGCAACTGGACATGGGACACAGTGACGAACGCTTGCGGCGTTATTTGATCGTTGGGGCGCCGAGGTCAGTGGATCCCTCTTTCGTGGGGAGAGTGGGCGCGGTGAACTGCGCGCCAGCGCGCGGTCATTGCATCAGGTGACGTTCGCCCGGGCGTGCCGCTTCGTGAAGTTGAACGGCATCAGGTCGCTGATGTCAGCGTCAGGCGCACGCTGCGGCAGCTCGGTGAGCACGTTGAACAGATAGGCATACGGCTCGACGTTACAGGCGCGGCAGGCACGGCAGGCACCCGCGTTACGCCATTAACCTCGACGACTGGTACGAACGCTGGCAATGCAAGCTCCGCCATATCCGTCGCAGCGGTTTCATTTGCCTCCTGTTGCAGCCGGATCCATTTGCGCAACTGGTTCGTATTGATCCCGACTTTGAGCGCCATCCCGGATAGGGGTATCCGGACCTTTTGCGCGAAATCTGGCGGTGATTACCCAGAGAGCCGCTTGCAGCAAGGCTCCGCGTGCTCATCCCTTTCGCCAGGCAGACAATTTTGCAAGTCCTTGATCCGTATGGATTTCCAGACTAAAACGGCCAGATTTCGCAGAAAAAATGCGACTACCCTCATCTGACACAAAGGGCCAGCAGGCGTCA
>NZ_JFJV02000274.1:0-1275 GCF_000611145.1 Cupriavidus sp. SK-3
CCGCAGGGGTGGTGAAACCGCCTTTGACTTTGACTTTGACTTTGAAGTTAGGCATTTACAACCAAACCATCAACCTCAACCCACCACCATCGGCCTGCCCAACATCCGCGACAACACCGCCTCAGGCGAATGCGTATGGTCCCCGATCGCCTTCGGCGACAAATAATAAGTCTGCTCCATCATCGCCCGCCCCCGCATAGCCGCGTGCAGCACCTGATCACTGAACACAATCCAGGTCGACCCCGGCGGGAAATGGAATTCCTGCTGCGGCACGTTCGCCTGGTACGCCAGATCGGCCTTGGCAAGATCATGCAACTGCAGCATGCGATGGTCATACTCCGAACGCCGGCGCTTGGTGATATGCAGCAACTCCATCACCTTCGCCTGCCCCGGCCACATCCCCTTGGTCTTCGGCACAAAGCGCTTCGCGAAGTCGCCAAAGGGTTCGCCCACCCGCCACACGCGCGGCGCCTGCGGGTCAATATTGTGGAACACGCGCAGCAGCCGCTGACCCAGCAGCGGATTGGACGGGAAGGAGTCCACATGCAGCCGGGTGTCGTCCTTGCGCCAGCTCACCGGCCGCCCGGCGATCTCACTCGGGCGCAATGAGGTGCCGGCGCGCACCATGTGCGGGCCATATTCCGGGAACAGGCTCAGCACCAGCTTCTCGCTGTATTCGGCATAGCGCCGAATCAGGCGATAAAGGTCCTTCAGGTCCTGTTCGCCACCAGTCGCGCCGCGCACTGCCTGGTCGTTGGCGCGCAGGTTGATGTTCTTGGATTTGCCGTCCGACCAGCGGCTATCGAGAAAGCGTTCCTCGCCCGGCTCGAACTGAAAGCGCAACTGGGGGAAGAACAGCACCGCGCCCTGCTCCAGTTCGCGGCGAAGTTCGGCTTTGGTGCCGGCATCGACCTGCGGCGCCCACTCGGTATAGGGCTGAGGCCGGATCAGGTTGAACGCGGGCATGCCTGCCCCTGGCGCGGTGGCCGGGCTGGGCGCGGAAGGCGTAAGGGTCGAATCAAGTGACATGGGGCATCCTCGGTATGCGGGCTCCGGCGGGCTTCTGTGCGCAAATGCACGCGCTGCGCCGGGATAACAAAGCGCCACTCGCCGCACCGCTTTGCCATCCCGCGATTCTACCCTCGCGACCGTGCCCCGCCATGCCCCGCATCGGCCCGCTTGATCCAGGACAAGGCTCGCCCAAGCCGCGCGCGGCAATCCCGGACGAAAAAAACGCCGCCCGAGGGCGGCGTTCCGGTGCGGCGGGGGGGGGGG
>NZ_JFJV02000274.1:1286-60814 GCF_000611145.1 Cupriavidus sp. SK-3
CTTACAGGCCGGCCGCGGCGCGCAGCACAGCGACCTTGTCGGTCGCTTCCCACGAGAATTCCGGCTCTTCACGGCCGAAGTGGCCGTAGGCAGCGGTCTTTTCGTAGATCGGGCGCAGCAGGTCGAGCATCTGCACGATCCCCTTCGGACGCAGGTCGAAATGCTCCTGCACCAGCGCGGCGATCGCCTCGTCGGAGATCTTGCCGGTGCCTTCCGTGTACACCGTCACGTTGATCGGGCGGGCCACGCCGATGGCGTAGCTGACCTGCACCTGGCACTGGCGCGCCAGGCCGGCGGCGACCACGTTCTTGGCGACATAGCGCGCGGCATAGGCAGCCGAGCGGTCAACCTTCGACGGATCCTTGCCCGAGAAGGCGCCACCGCCGTGCGGCGAAGCGCCGCCGTAGGTGTCGACGATGATCTTGCGGCCGGTCAGGCCGCAATCGCCTTGCGGGCCGCCGATGACGAAGCGGCCGGTCGGGTTGACCAGGTACTTGGTGTCCTTGAGCATCTCGGCCGGCAGCACCGGCTTGATGATTTCCTCGATCACGGCTTCGCGGATCTGCGCCTGGCTGATATCCGGCGCGTGCTGGGTCGACAGCACCACGGTATCCACGCTGTGCGGACGACCGTCGACATAGCGCACGGTCACTTGCGACTTGGCGTCCGGACGCAGCCAGGGCAGGCGTCCGTCGCGGCGCAGTTGCGACTGGCGCTCGACCAGGCGGTGCGAATAGTAGATCGGGAAGGGCATCAACTCCGGCGTTTCGTCGCAGGCGTAGCCGAACATCAGGCCCTGGTCGCCGGCGCCCTGGTTCAGGTAGTCGTCGGAGGCGCGGTCCACGCCCTGGGCGATGTCGGGTGATTGCTTGTCATAAGCAACCAGCACGGCGCAGCCCTTGTAGTCGATACCGTATTCGGTGTTGTCGTAGCCAATGCGCTTGATGGTGTCGCGCGCGACTTGGATGTAATCGACGTTGGCGGTCGTGGTGATTTCCCCGGCGAGGACTACCAGCCCGGTGTTGCACAGCGTTTCAGCTGCCACGCGCGCGTACTTGTCCTGCGCCAGGATGGCATCGAGGACGGCGTCGGAAATCTGGTCAGCGACCTTGTCGGGATGGCCTTCGGAGACAGATTCCGAAGTGAACAGGAAGTCGTTTGCCACGAACTTTTTCTCCAGGTTTGGCTATTGCGCGCCAACCTCTCAGCCCGGGCGGCGACGCTTTAGCGGTATTTTCAAGCCGTTCCGGTAGAACGGTATCGCCCCGCAAGTTGTCAGTTAACTCGGCGATACGCGCTATTATACGCGCCTGCAAGCGGTGCTGCAGCGTGCCGTTATCCTGGACTTGCTTGCATACCAGGCGCTGTCGCCGGCTAGCGCCATCCAGTTAGCGGCAGACCGCTGGCCTGGTACCTGCCCACAGGCCGTGCACGCCGCAAGGCGGGACCCATTACAGCATTGAATGCTTGTTGATAGCCCCACTAACGGCACCGCCCGGCAAAACATTAATTACCCACCCGGCCCACCGGGCCGCTATCGCAACCCGATGACCTTCCTGTTCTGGCTGATTTCCCGCTTGCCGCTCTGGTGGCTGCACGCCATTGGCGGCGTGCTCGGACTATTGGCGGCGCGCCTGCCAGGACGCTATGGCAGGCGGCTGGCCGAGAATCTGCGCCAGGCTTACCCCGATGCCAGCAAGGCGATGCTGGCCGAAGCGGCCCGCTCGACGGGGCGCATGATCCTGGAAATGCCCTATTTCTGGAGCCGGCGCAATCCCGAGGCGCGCATGTACGGCTTTGCCGACCGGCTCTGGCCGGAACTCGACCGGCTGATGGCGCAGGGGCGCGGGCTGATCATCCTGGTGCCTCACCTGGGCTGCTTCGAAGTGCTCCCACAGGCATTTGCACTGCGGCATCCGGTCACGGCCCTGTACAAGCCACCACACCAGGCCTGGCTGCGCGACTGGATCGTCAAGATGCGCACGCGGCCCAACCTGGCCATGGCGCCCGCGCAGCCGCGCGGGGTGCGTATGCTGGTGAAGGCACTCAAGCGCGGCGAGGCCATTGGCATCCTGCCGGACCAGGTTCCGACCGGCGGCGAAGGCGCCTGGGCGCCGTTTTTCGGCAAGCCCGCCTACACCATGACGCTGGTGCAGCGCCTGCAGCAACTCACGGGCGCACCGATCGCGGTGGTCTTCGCCGAGCGCCTGCCGCGCGGCGTCGGCTATCTCGGCCATATGCAGGTCATCAACCATCTGCTGCCCGCCGACCCGGCCGAAGCTGTCGCCGTCATCAACGAAGCCGTCGAAAAGCTGGTGAGGGCATGCCCGACCCAGTACCTGTGGGGCTACAACCGCTACAAGCATCCGGGCGGCGCGGAGTTGCCGCCAGCGGAACCGCCCCGGGCGCCGCCGGGCGACGCCTCGCGCAATCCACTGGAAGTACCGCACACAGCATCCGCATCCCTCTCTGACGACCAAAAATGAGCCGCATTTTCACCTGGCTTGGCATCGGCCTGCTGACCGTGCTGGGCAAGCTTCCCTATCCGCTTGTTGCACGCTTCGGCGAAGGACTGGGCAGCCTGCTCTACCTGATTCCCAGCAGCCGCCGCCGCGTGGTGCAAACCAACCTGCGCCTGTGCTTCCCCGAGCGGACCGAGGCCGAGATCGAATCGCTCTCGCGCCAGACCTTCCGCAATGTCTTCCGCAGCTTTGCCGAGCGCGGCATCTTCTGGACCGGCAGCGAGAAGCAGATGCGCCGCTGGGTCCAGATCGACGACCAGGCCGATCTCGTGGCGCTGGACGGTACGCCCCACATCCTTGTCACGCTGCATCTCTCAGGCGTGGAGGCCGGCGCGATCCGGCTCACCATCCATCTGCGCGAACACGTGAGGCGCTCCGGCGCATCGCTCTACACCAGGCAGAAGAACGAACTGTTCGACGGTTTCCTCAAGCATGCGCGCGGCCGTTTCGGCGCCAAGATGATTGCCCGCAACGACAGTGCGCGCGACATCATCCGCTGCCTGCGCAAAGGCGAAGCCCTGCAACTGATCGCCGACATGGACTTCGGCGAGCGCGACTCGGAGTACGTGCCGTTCTTCGGTGTGGAAGCCCTCACGCTGACTTCGGTATCGCGCCTGGCGCGGCTGACCGGCGCCAAGGTCGTGCCGATCTATACCGAGATGCTGCCCGACTACAAGGGATATGTGCTGCGCATCCTGCCAGCGTGGGAAAACTATCCCGGCGACAGCGTGACCGAGGACACCCGGCGCATGAACGCCTTCTTCGAAGATTGCATCCGCCCGCGCGTGACCGAGTATTACTGGGTGCACAAGCGCTTCAAGCACCGCCCGGACGGCGAGCGCGAAAACTACTGACCAGGCAAGCACGGCGCGGGCACCACCTGTCAGATATGCCGCCCGAGCCACCTTCGATAAGCCGCCGGCAAGCGCCGGACAGCCCGACTACAATCGCACTATGAAACTCCAGTTCACCAAGATGCACGGTGCCGGCAACGACTTCGTCGTGCTCGACGGCATCCACCAGACCCTGAACCTGACGCCCGGGCAATGGCGCGCGTTGGCCAGCCGCCATTTCGGCGTAGGCGCCGACCAGATCCTTGTGGTCGAGAAGCCCACCCGCGACGACGTCGACTTTCGTTACCGCATCTTCAACGCCGACGGCGGCGAGGTGGAGCATTGCGGCAATGGCGCACGCTGCTTCGTGCGCTTCGTCACGGACCAGGGCCTGACCGACAAGCGCTCGGTACGCGTACAAGTGATGAATGGCGTCATCACCCTGACCCTGCAAGACGACGGCCAGGTCACGGTCGACATGGGCGCACCGGAGCTGGAGCCGGCCCGCGTCCCCTTCCGCCCCGACGGTCTGCCGGCCAGGGCTGAAGGCCGCGATACGCTCTACGGGCTGGAAGTGAACGGCCGCACGGAATGGGTCTCCGCGGTTTCGATGGGCAATCCGCATGCGGTGCAAGTGGTGGATGACACCGAGGCGTTCCCCGTGCTGCAGGACGGTCCCATCATCGAGCATCACGCGAGCTTTCCCAACCGCGTCAATGCCGGCTTCATGCAGGTGCTGGAGCGTCATGCCATTCGCCTGCGCGTGTTCGAGCGCGGGGCCGGCGAGACGCTGGCCTGCGGTACCGGCGCGTGCGCGGCGGTCGTCGCCGGCATCCGCCGTGGCCTGCTGGACTCGCCGGTGCTGGTGCATACGCATGGAGGCGACCTCTCCATCGCGTGGGATGGCGAAGGCGAGTCGGTGCGAATGACCGGCCCGGCCACCACGGTATTTGAAGGCAGCATTGACCTGGACCGGCTGCCGGCCTGACCATAGGGGCTTGCGGCCAGCCACGGCCGCGCCCACCATGGAGTGCCAATGTCGCTTGCCGATTTCCGCATCACCTCGGGCAAGAACTTTCGCCTTGCCGACTTCAACAGTGACGCCAAGCCGTTCTCCAGCGGCGACAAGACCGCCGACCAGGCCCGCCTGACCGATCTGAGCACCCAGCTCGACGCGGTGCAAGACATCTTCTACGCCGAACACCAGCGCAAGCTGCTGGTGGTGCTGCAAGGCATGGATACCAGCGGCAAGGACGGCACCGTGCGTGGCGTGTTTCGCAGTTTCGACCCGCTGGGCATTCGCGTGGTCGCCTTCAAGGCCCCTACCGCCGAAGAACTCGCGCACGACTACCTGTGGCGCATCCACGCCCAGGTGCCGCGCGCCGGCGAGATCGTCGTGTTCAACCGCAGCCACTATGAAGACGTGCTGATCACGCGCGTACACGAATGGATCGACCAGGACGAATGCGAGCGCCGCTACAAGCAGCTACGCGCATTCGAGACGATGCTGCTGGAAACCGGCACCACCATCGTCAAGTGCTTCCTGCATATTTCCAAGGACGAGCAGAAATCCCGGCTTGAAGCGCGGCTGGCGGATCCGCAGAAGCATTGGAAGTTCGACCCCAGGGACCTGGAAGAGCGGCAGTACTGGAAGAGCTATGCGACCGCCTATGAGGCCGCCATTGCCGCCACAAGCACGCCGGAAGCGCCGTGGTATATCGTGCCGGCGGATTCCAAGACGAATCGGAACCTGATGGTGGCGGAGATCCTGATGGAGGTGTTCTCCAGGTTGAAGCCAGAGTATCCGCCGGGCAAGCCGGAGTTGGCGAAATTGAAGGTGGTGTAGGGTTGGCTGGGGCTTTGACTGCGACCGCGACCGCAGTCAAGCTTCTCCCCGCCCGATCACGAATGCCCGTTCCCCCGATGAATATCGTGCGTGACAAACGGCTTCTCATGCGTGGGCATGGCCAGCCATTCCGGATGCTTCAACGTCTCCCGGATATCATCCAGCCCGCTGGTCCAGTGCTCATTCATCGTCAGTCGTCCAAACTGGTAATCCTTGGCATTCCCCTCGAATGTCTTATCGCGATAAATGAGCTGGATCACATTGCGTCTCGCATCGCACGCGTGCCCCGCCGCTTTCCGGTACCAGTCGTTGTCGCGCTGGCCCTGCGGCACCAGCGCCATCACTTCGCTGAGCATGCGGCGGTAGTTCTGCTGCTCGGCCATGTAGTCGGTGATGGTGCGCGTGCGGCTGGAATACTGGATGTCTTTCTGGCGTTCGGCCACGTCCAGCAGGTTGTGCGGCAGCTTGCCACGCGCGCTCCACAGGTCCACCTGGAAGATCAGCGCATCGCGCCGCGGCTGGGCGGTCAGCACCTCGGACAGCGGCGTGTTGGACACCAGGCCGCCATCCCAGTAGAACTCGCCATCGATCTCAACGGCCGGGAAGCCCGGCGGCAAAGCGCCCGAGGCCATGAAATGCTCGGCACGCAGCTTGCGGCGGGTGTTGTCGAAATAGGCAAAGTTCCCCGTATGCACGTTGACCGCGCCAACCGACACCCGCATCTCGTGATGCTGCTCGTTGATGCGGTCGAAATCGGCGAAACGCTCAAGCGTGCTCTTGAGCGGCGAGGTGTCGTAGTAGCTGGAGGCGCCCGGCCCGGCCTGGCGTTCGAGCAGGCTGGGCCAGGGGCGTGGCTGGAAGAAGCCACGCTGCCCCTCTAAAACCCCGCGCGCGGCTTCGATGCCGTCGAACCAGATGCGCAGCGGATCGGGCCAGTGCACGGCGCTCTCGGCAACGACCTCATACGGCAGCAGGCTGGGCAGCCAGGGCTGCCGGCAGATGTACTCCCAGAAGGCGCGCAATTGCTCGACCCTGCGCTCGGGCGCATTGCCTGCGATCACCGCGGCGTTCAGCGCGCCGATCGAGATGCCTGCCACCCAGTTCGGCTGGATGCCGGCTTCGGCCAGGCCCTGATACACCCCCGCCTGATAGGAACCGAGCGCGCCGCCGCCTTGCAGCACCAGCGCCCTGACGGTGTATTCGTGGTGAACCGGCCGCTTGCTGCCGTCCCCTTGCGGCTCCGGGTCCGGCGGCGCGCAGCCGCCGGGCGGCAGGGGGGTTGGCTCCGGNGCGGCAGGAGGTTTGGCTCCGGCGGGCCCAGCGCTTCGCTCTTGCGCGCCTCGCGCTTGATCGCCGGTGCTGCGGGGTCCGCCACAACGGCTGCCGCTGCGCTCTTCACGGCCGCCTTCGGCGCCCTCCTTCCTGGTACTGCCTGATCCTGCTTTTGCCGACGTCCGCCTGCCACGACCCCTCCTTGATTGCTTTGCTTAACAACGTTGCACGCAGCCATGCCGGCCGGGCGGCGGTGCCGTGGCGCGCCAGCGCCCGGCCATCCCGCCGCAAGGCCGTTTCCTTGCCGCTTATTGCATGTACCAGCCGTGGCTCACGATAAACGACTGCCCCGTCAAAGCCGCCGACGGGAACGCACACAAGAACAGCGCGGTCTGCGCCACGTCGTCCACGGTGGTGAATACGCCGTCCACCGTGCCACCCAGCATGACGCGGCGGATGACGTCTTCCTCGCTGATGCCGAGTTCCTTGGCCTGTTCGGGAATCTGCTTGTCCACCAGCGGCGTACGCACGAAACCCGGGCAGATCACGTGCGAGCGCACGTTGTACTCGGCGCCTTCCTTGGCAAGCACACGCGCCAGGCCCAGCAGCGCGTGCTTGGCGGCCACGTAGGCCGATTTCAGCGGCGAGGCCTCATGCGAATGCACCGACCCCATGTAGATCACGGTGCCGCCGCGCTTGTCCTGGTACATGTACTTGAGCGCGGCCTTGGTGGTGAGAAAGGCGCCGTCGAGATGGATGGCCTGCATCTTCTTCCAGTCGGAGAAGGCGTAGTTCTGGATCGGGTTGACGATCTGGATGCCGGCGTTGGAAACGAGGATGTCGATGCCGCCAAATGCCTTGGCGACCGCGTCGGTTGCATTGTTGACGGCGTCTTCGTTGGTCACGTCCATGGCCACGGCGATAGCGCGCCCGCCCGCTGCCTCGATATCGGCAGCGGCCTTCTGCGCCGCCTCGAGGTTCAGGTCGGCGATGGCCACCGCTGCGCCTTCCCTGGCCAGCAAATCAGCGATAGCCTTGCCAATGCCGCTGGCGGCGCCGGTAACGATGGCGGATTTTCCCTGGAGCTTCATGACGTACCTCCCTTGCGGATGATGCGGGTGGATCGGGCTGATCGGGTTGACCGCATGGGTCGGGCCGATGAAGACCGATGTGGATGCAGGCCGTTCAGGCCAGATAGTCGAACACCACCTCGCCCAGCCCGAGGGTGAGGTCGGCAACGTAATGCTTGGCGCCAATGACTTCCAGCACCGGCAGGCCGGCCACCGGCGCCAGCGCATGCGGGAACAGCGACAGTGCCGCCGGCCCGGTCCAGGCGCCCTTCATTGCCACGTCCTTGAGGAAGTAGCAGACCAGTTCGCAAATGCGCGGGGTGCCATTCACGTGGGGAATGACCTTGAGCAGATAGTTTGGCGTGGTGGACAGCGCCACCCCCAATGCGGCCGCATCGATCTCGCGATGCTTGTAGCCCATGGTGCCGGTGGCCACGCGCACCGGACCGTAGTCGAGCGTGCCGACCAGCGTATCCGTATGGACGGCCAGCTGCGGGGAGGCGAGCTTCTTGGGGAAGCCCCATAGCTCGCGCCCGCCCGCCAGTGGCGGCAGGTCGTCGAGGTACATGGCGTGGGTGTAGTTGCCGGGCCTGCCCTGGTAGGTGACGGGAATCACCTGGCCCGATTCGGTGTAGTCGCCGAAGCCGGTGGAGTCCGGCATGCGGATGAATTCGTAATTGACCACCGCATCGGCGATCTCCAGGGGTTCCGGTACCACGGCGCGCAGGAGCTCGGGATCGGTGCGGTAGGAGATGATGAAGAATTCCCGATGGATGAAGCGGTATGGCCCCATCGGATATGCCGGACTGGTGAGCGGCATGGCGAATGCCTGCTCGCGGATCGTCTTGATGTCCATCGCCAGCTAACCTCCTGAAGAGATGCTGCGTCGCCCCGCCGGGCGGCAAGGCGAATTGCTGGCGGCCGGGCTGGCCAGCCAGCTAGATCAGTCAGACCGGCGTCTTTCCTGCGCGGTTCCCGATATCTGCTGCATTGCGACAGACCTTTGCACGCAACATGCAACTGGCAACAGGCAACAGGCAACAGGTTCCAGACTATACGCCGTAGCGCTGCCGATAGGCAGCCACTGCCTCGCGCGAGCTGCCCAGCGCGGGATCCTGCGAAGCATCCAGGTAGGCCAGCAGGTCGGTCAGGCTGGCGATCGAGATTACCGGCACGCCATATTCACGCTGCACATCCTGCACCGCGGAATGCGTGCCCACCTGTTCCGCCGTGCCGCTCTTTTCCATGCGGTCCAGTGCGATCAGCACGGCGGCGGGCTCCGCACCCGCGGCGCGGATCATCGCCATCGATTCGCGCACCGAGGTGCCGGCCGAGATCACATCGTCGATGATCACGACCTTGCCCTGCAGCTTGGCGCCCACCAGGGTGCCGCCCTCGCCGTGGTCCTTGGCTTCCTTGCGGTTGTAGGCGAAGCCGACATCACGTCCGAGACCGGACAGCGCAACCGCGGTGGCGGACGCCAGCGTGATGCCCTTGTAGGCTGGCCCGAACAGCACATCGAACTCCAAACCGGAGGCCAGCAGGGTTTTCGCATAGAATTGCGCCACCTGGCCCAGCATCGCGCCCTGGTTGAACAGGCCCGCGTTGAAGAAATACGGCGACTTGCGGCCCGCTTTGGTCACGAATTCGCCGAAGGACAGCACGCCGGCGTCCAGCGCGAAGCGGATGAAGGTCTGGCTCAGGTCGCCAGCGCCGGACTGCGGTGTCGTCTGCTGCGTCATCTTTTCTCTCTGATTTCAAAATTTCCCGAGATGTTACGGATTATCAGCGCCAACCTCAACGGCATCCGCTCCGCGGCCAAGAAAGGCTTTTTCGAATGGATGGGCAAGCAGGACGCCGACATGGTCTGCGTCCAGGAGCTCAAGGCGCAGGCTGCCGACATGACGGAAGCGTTCCTGGCGCCACACGGCTACCACGGCTACTTCCATTATGCGGAGAAAAAGGGCTATAGCGGTGTCGGCCTTTACACGCGGCACAAGCCGGAGCGCGTAATCACCGGCTTCGGCGTCCCCGAGTTCGATAACGAAGGCCGCTATGTCGAGGTGCAGTATCCGCACCTCGCCGTGATCTCGGTCTATGTGCCCTCGGGCTCCAGCGGCGAAGAACGCCAGCAGGCGAAATTCCGCTTCATGGAAGCCTTCCTGCCCCACCTGCTGCAGCTCAAGGCCAGCGGGCGCGAGGTCGTGCTGTGCGGCGACGTCAATATCGCGCACAAGGAAATCGATATCAAGAACTGGAAGGGCAACCTGAAGAACTCGGGGTTCCTGCCGGAAGAGCGCAGCTGGATCGGCGAACTCTTTGACGTGCACGGCTACGTGGACGTGTTCCGCAAGCTGGACCCGCGCCCGGAACAGTACACGTGGTGGAGCAACCGCGGCCAGGCCTATGCCAAGAATGTCGGGTGGCGCATCGATTACCATCTGACCACGGCGAAGATCGCGGAAACGGCACATGCCACCTCGATCTACAAGGACGAGAAGTTCAGCGATCACGCGCCGCTGTCGATCGACTACGACTTCCCGCTGTAAGAGCGGGCGCGCCGGCTACGCCGAGCGCACCTCTTCAAGCAGCTCAGGGTGCCGCTCCAGCACCCTGAGCAGCTTGACCAGCGCCAGCGGCGGTTTGGTCTTGCCGGTTTCGTAGCGCGAGAAGGCATTGACGCCACCGCCGAAGATCTCGGCGGCCTCGCGCTGGTCCAGGCTCAGCTTCTTGCGTACGGCAACGATGAAGGCGGGATCGACGATAGCGGCGTTGACCTGCTTGTTGAAAGCCAGCATGCAGGCGGACACGCGATCCGATTCGTCGGGGTCGAGCACGGCCTCACCGCATGCCGGGCAGAACTGTCCGCGCACCGCCGGAATCTCGGTGGATTCGCCACGGTAGACGTAAGGCAGGTCGCGCACGCCGTCGACGAGCTCGGCGCCACCGCAATTCGGGCATTTCATTTTCAGCGCTCCTTGAATGAGACGATCAGCAAGTCGTCAATGACAGTCAGCTTCAGATAGACGCCGCCATACGGCGTAACTGGCCGGTACACGTCCTGCCAGATGGTGTGATCGGCATGCGTCGTCATGCTCTTGTAGAAATCGTGCGGAACCAGACCCGCCACGATGGCCAGCATGGCTGCCCGNGGCCAGCATGGCTGCCGGGTCCAGCCCCAGTGCGCTGGCGCCGGCCACGGCGGAGACCGTCATGCGCACCCGGCCAGCCCCTATCAAGTGCCGGACCCGTTCCAGTTTGCAATGAGGCGTACTTTTCTCCATGCGAATTTAACCTACTTGGTTATACAGCACAAGGGGATTTGCGATGCACTGCGGCACGCACCCTGCGACGTCCCCCTAACCTAGTTACAATGCTGCTTCCCATCCGATTCCGGCATGGGACCTTTCGTATTTCCGAGTGAGTCCGCCATGGTTTTCAAAGTGTTCGTAGATGGTCAGGAAGGCACCACCGGTCTCCGGTTGCTCGACTATCTCTCCGGCCGTTCCGACGTGGAGCTGCTGCGTATCGCCGATGACAAGCGCAAGGATCCGGCCGAACGAGCACGCTTTCTGAATGCCGCCGACGTCGCTTTTCTTTGCCTGCCCGATGTCGCCTCGCGCGAAGCCGTGGCGCTGGTGACCAACCCCAATACCTGCGTGATCGACGCCAGCACGGCGTTCCGCACCACCGACAGCTGGGCCTATGGCCTGCCGGAACTCACGCGCGGCCAGCGCGAGAAGATCCGCACCAGCAAGCGCATCGCGGTGCCGGGCTGCCACGCCAGCGCCTTCCTGATGGCGGTGCGTCCGCTGGTGGAAGCCGGCGTGATGCAGGCCGACTACCCGGTCTCGGCGTTCTCGCTGACCGGCTACAGCGGCGGCGGCAAGCAGATGATTGCCGAGTTCGAAGCCGGCGGTAACCCGAAGCTGAACAGTCCGCGTCCGTATTCGCTTGGCCTCGCGCACAAGCACCTGCCCGAGATGCGCGTGCAGGCCGGCCTGGCGCAAGCGCCGATCTTCAACCCCATCGTCGGCAACTTCCTCAAGGGCCTGGCCGTGACGGTACCGGTGTACCCGGATCGCCTGGCGCGCAAGGTCACGCCCGAGCAGATCGCGGATATCTACCGCAAGCACTACGAAGGCGAGCAGTTCGTGCGCGTGATGCCAGTGGGCGACGAGGCCAACCTCGACGGCGGCTTCTTCGACGTGCAGGGCAGCAACGACACCAACCGCGTCGACCTGTTCGTGTTCGGCTCGGCCGAGCGCATCGTGCTGATGGCGCGCCTGGACAACCTGGGCAAGGGCGCTGCCGGCGCCGCGGTGCAATGCATGAACGTGCATGTGGGCGCGGATGAAGCGACCGGCCTGAGCGCCTGAAGCAAGCCAACGCCTGCGGGAACAAAAAAAGAGCCACCATGTGTGGCTCTTTTTTTGTCTGGGGCCTAAGCGCCCGGACCAGCCCGCTCGGGATCCTCGCTCAGGATGCGCCCCTGTACCGCTGGCGCCTTTACTTCTTCAGCGGCTTTTGCCGGTCGTCGTCGCCGCTGTCCATCGGCGCGCCGCCCAGGTTGGCCATATTGGCGCGGTAAGGCGGCAGCTTGCCGACGCTGGAGTCGATCGCGCGAGCATAGAGCGGCAACACCTCGGGCAGGTGCTTCTCGAGTTCGGCGATGCGGGTGCGGCCCGAGGGATGGGTGGAAAGAAACTCCGAGCCTGACTGCGCCGTGGATTGGGACACCGTGCCCATTTTCTGCCACAGCGATACGGCGGCGCGCGGGTCGTAGCCGGCGCGCGCCGCGATGTCCATGCCCACCAGGTCAGCCTCGGTCTCGTCCGAGCGCGAGAACCGCAGCGTGAGCAGCTGCGCCCCGGTGCCCAGCGCCATATTGCCCAGGTTGCCGAAGCCGAACAGTTGCGAAATCACGTTGGCGCCCAGGTTGGTGATCTCTGACTTGGCAGCCCGCTCGCGCGCATGCTCCTGCAGGGCGTGAGCGATCTCGTGGCCCATCACCATGGCGACTTCGTCGTCGGTCAGCCTGAGCTGGTCGAGCAGGCCGGTGTAGAAGGCGATCTTGCCGCCCGGCATGCAGAAGGCATTGACCTGCTTGGCATTGATCAGGTTGACCTCCCACTTCCATTGCTTCGCGCGCTCGTTCCAGCGCGCGGTCTGCGGCAGGATGCGCCTGGCGATGGCGCGCAGGCGCTGCAACTGCGGATTGTTGTCGCCGACCAGCGTCTTCTTGGCCTGCGCTTCCCCCTTGATCTGCTCGTACTCCTGCGAGGCCTGCTGTTCGATGACCTCCACCGGCACGATCTGGCGGATGGACGCCCCGCCGCGTTGCACGCGGATACCCTCGTCCGCGTCCTGTGGCTGCGCCTGGCCCTGGGCCTGTGCCACTCCCATGCCAAGCGTGGCACTGGCGGCCAGCGCCAGCGCGGCCAGTTGCCGCGGCAACGCAATCCCGGCCCGCTGGTGGCGGTTCTGACAACGCTGGCGATCGGACATGGCGATTCCTCGGATGCGGTTTTCGGCAAGCAGGGCGCTGAAGGATTGGCGCGGCCAGGGCACCGCACGGACCCGGCGCATCCCGCTCACCAGGCCTGTGCTGACGGTAATGCAATAATACACGGCGCCTTGCCCCGCCTGATTGCCATCCTGATTCATGACCTTCCAAGACTATCTCGACATTTTCCGCAATCGCCGCATTGGCGCCATGCTCACGCTGGGCTTCGCTTCCGGGCTGCCGCTCGCGCTCACGTCCGGCACCTTGCAGGCCTGGATGACGGTGGAAGGCCTGGACCTCAAGACCATCGGCTTCTTCTCGCTGGTGGGCCAGGCTTATATCTTCAAGTTCCTGTGGGCGCCGCTGATGGATCGCTACACGCCGCCGCTGCTGGGCCGGCGCCGCGGCTGGCTGCTGGTGACCCAGCTCGGCCTGGTGCTGGGCATCGCGGGCATGGCATTCTGTCCACCGCACGAGGCACTGTGGACGCTGGCGGCGCTGGCCACGCTGGTGGCCTTCCTGTCGGCGTCCCAGGACATTGTGTTCGACGCCTACAGCACCGACGTGCTGCGCGCGCCCGAGCGCGGCGTGGGGGCGGCGGTCAAGGTGCTGGGCTACCGGCTGGCGATGCTGGTGTCGGGCGGGCTGGCGCTGTGGCTGGCCGACCGCGTGATGGGCTGGCAGCAGATGTACATCCTGATGGCGGGCCTGATGGGCATCGGCATCTTCAGCCTGCTGTGGGCGCCCGAGGCGGAATCCCCGGCGCGCACGCCGCGCTCCATGGAAGAAGCGATTCTGGGCCCGCTGCGCGACTTCTTCTCGCGCCCCGGCGCCTGGTGGCTGCTGCTGCTGATCGTGCTCTACAAGCTGGGCGATGCGTTTGCCGGCAGCCTCTCCACCACCTTCCTGATCCGCGGCGTGGGCTTTTCGGCCGGCGAAGTCGGCCTGGTCAACAAGACGCTGGGGCTGGCCGCCACCATCGTGGGTGCGCTGTTCGGCGGCACACTGATGGTGCGCCTGGGGTTGTACCGCTCGCTGATGGTGTTCGGCATCCTGCAGGCGGTGTCCAACCTGGGCTACTGGATCCTGGCAGTGACGCCGCAGCACCTGTGGACCATGGGCGCCACCATCGGGGTGGAGAACCTCTGCGGCGGCATGGGCACGGCGGCCTTCGTGGCGCTGCTGATGACGCTGTGCAACCGTTCGTTCTCGGCCACCCAGTACGCGCTGCTGTCGGCGCTGGCCTCGGTCGGGCGTGTCTACGTGGGCCCCAGTTCGGGCTACCTGGTGGAGGCCTTCGGCTGGCCGGCGTTCTACCTGAGCACAGTGGTGGTGGCGCTGCCCGGCGTGGCGCTGCTATGGGCGATGCGCCACACCGTGCACCGCTACGAGGCGCAGGCCCGCGCCGCGGCCTGAAGCCCGGTAGCGCGCTTACTGCTTGTAGTAGACGATCTGGTGCGAGGTCGCGAGCAGCTCGCCCTGCGGGCTCCAGATCTGCGCACTCTGGTCGAAGAAGCCCTGGCGGAACACCTGGGCCTGGGCGCTGCCCAGCACATGGCTGTCGCCCAGCGCGGCCAGCGTGGGCGCGTCCGCATGGAAATACGTGGTCAGTGACACCGTGCCGGCCGGTACGAAGCCGGCGCGCTTGAGAAAGATGCGCGGGTAGAAGGTGTCGCACCACGCCGCCATCGCGGCAAAGTCCGGCGTGCGCGCCGGCGCGTCGCGCAGCCAGAACTGCGTCAGGCTGTCCGGATGCTCGGTGCCCGATTCCGCGCTCGGCTTGGCGCCGCGCACCGGCCGCAATTCGTAAGCATCCAGCCAGCGCACCTTCGCGAAGCCCGACATGGGCGCCACGGCCTGCGCGGGCGGCACTTGCGGGAACACCGCCTCGCCGCAGTTCCAGGTCTCGCGGCGCACCGCGAAGAAGGCGGTGGCGGTGGTGGCCACCTCATCTCCCTGGCGCAGTTCGATGGACCAGTGCTGGGTGTTGCGGTTGGTACGCACCGGACGCGCCTCGATCACGAACGGCCCTTCGACGATCGGTCCGGCGAAGTTGACGGTCAGCGCGGACGGGTCGCCCAGCCGGGCGGGATGCTGCAGCACTGCCTGCAACAGGGTGGCCGCCGTGATGCCACCGAAGGGGCCGATCATGTTCCAGTAGGCGGGCGTGGTGCGTCCGTGGAACAGATTGTCGCCCGCCGGCTCCAGCGCGATCGCGTGGTCGAAGGAATGGACGATCTGGCTGGCTGACGTGGCTGACATGTTGGGGACCAAAAAAGTACGATCGTTCGATAATACTGCAAACGATGGACGGGCGCTGGCGCCGTCGTTCGAACTTCCCCTCCAGTCCGGCGCCGCTTCAGCCCTGCGCCCGTGCGTGCCGGAACGGATTCCAGCCCAGCTGGTTGCCGATCACCGCCAGCAGGATCAGCGCCATGCCGGCCACTTGCAGCGGCGTGAGCACGACCCCGAACACGAGCACGTCGATCACGATGGCCACCAGCGGGTACACGAAGGACAGCGTGGCGATCGACAGCACGTTAAGGCGCTGGAAGGCGCCGTACAGTAACGTGTACATCACGCCGGTATGTACCAGGCCCAGCGCCAGCAACGCCCCCCAGGTGCGCCCGCCGAACGTCTCCACCGCCGGGTGCGCGAGCGGGAACAGCAGGACCACCCCCATCACCATCTGCAAACCCGCGATCTGCCCTGCCGGAATGCCCTTGAGGCGGCGCGTGGCCATGGTGGTGACGGCGTACAGCAAGGCCGCCAGCATCGCCAGCGCCACCCCGTACAGCATGCCGCCGCTGGCGCCGCCTTGCTCCAGCCCGGTGATCAGCACCACCCCGCCAAAGGCCAGCACCAGCCAGGCAAGCCGCCCGGGGGAGATGGCCTCGCGCTGGAACAGCGCCGCCAGCAGCAACAGGAAGAATGGCTGGGTGTGATAGACAACCGTGGACACCGATATACCGCTATACGAATAGGCGGAGAACAGGGCCAGCCAGTTGAGGATCAGCGTGACACCGCCGAGAGCCAGCCATCCCCAGTCCTGGCTGCGCATGGGCTGCCAGCCGCGGCGCAGGGCCAGCGTGCCCAGCAGGGCGGCGCCGCCGAAGATGCAGCGGAAAAACACAACGTCCAGCGGCGACTGTCCGCTGGTCACGACGAACCAGCCGATGGTGCCCGACAGGGTCATGGCGGCCACCATGCGCCACGCGCCGCCGCGCCGGACCGGTTCCGTGGCCGGAGGTGCCGCTTCGGCGGCCGGCGAAGCGGCGGCGGTGCCGGATTGATTAATGTTCATGGGAGTCTCCTGCGTACTTCGTGCCAATGGCCGCTATTGTTCCACCATGCAGGCAGGTCAACAATCCGCCCGATAAGCAATTACCATTTGACCTGTAGTCACAAATTCAGGAGACAGGCCATGCCAATCGCGCAGCTGAACGCCATGGCGGTATTCGCCAGGGTGGTGGAATGCGGCAGCTTCTCCGCCGCCGCCCGCGAGCTAGGCATGACGCCTTCGGCCGTCAGCCGCCATGTGACACGGCTGGAGGCGGCCATCGGCGGCAGCCTGTTGCAGCGGACCACGCGCGCCTTCGCCCTGACCGAACTGGGACAAGCGGTGCACGCCGCCTGCGCGCGCATGGTGGCGGCCGCGCAGGAGGTGAACACACTGGCCGGCGACCACGCCGGCACGCCGCACGGCCTGCTGCGGATCAGCGCGCCGGTGGTGTTCGGGCAGGCCTGGCTGGCGCCGCGGCTGCCGGCCCTGCTGGACCGCTATCCCGGGCTGGACCTGCAACTGACGCTGGCCGACCGCATGGTGGACCTGGTGGAAGAAGGCGTCGACGTGGCCATCCGCATTGCGCGCGAGCTGGCGCCGGGGCTGGCGGCGCGGCCGATTCGCGCGGTGCGTTACCGGCTGGTGGCCGCCCCGGACTGGCTGGCCCGGCATGGCACGCCCACCGAGCCGGCGGCGCTGCCCGGACATCGCTGCCTCTACCTGGGCTATGGCGCCTTCGGCGAACGCTGGAGCCTGCGGCACAAGGAGGACGGACAGACAGTGACGCTGCGCGTCCCCCCGCGGGTCACGCTCAACAACAGCGCGGCCATTGTCGCCATGGCACAGGCCGGCGGCGGCATCGGGCTGGTGCCCGACTTCTCCCCCGTGGCCGCGCTGGCGTCAGGCAGCCTGGTGCCGGTGCTGGACGACTGGGAAATCCTGGAGCCTTACGTGGGCACCGCCTTTGCGGTCTATACGCCGACGCGCCACCTCGCCCCCAAGGTCCGCGCCTTCATCGATCACCTCGTGATGCAGGCCGCCCTGGAACAGGGCGCGGCGGGCGCCTAGACAATGCTTCGCCGCGCCCTGCCCGCGCGCGTTCAGGTTCAGGTGGAACAGACGCGGTACACCGCCAGGCTGCCGCGCCAGTTCGAGCCCCAGTTGACGGTCACACCCTCGTGCATCACCACGCGATCGAGAATGCGCAGCCCGACCTTGGACGCCAGCGACTCGAAGTCGCTGATGGTCAGGACCCGCACGTTGGGCGTGTTGTACCACTGGTAAGGCAGCGCCTCCGACACCGGCATGCGCCCGCGGAAGACCGACAGCCGGTGCGGCCAGTAGCCGAAGTTGGGGAAGGACACGATGCATTCGCGCCCCACCCGCAGCGTCTCGCGCAGGACCTGCGCGGTGTTGTGGATGGTCTGCAGCGTCTGCGACAGGATCACCGTATCGAAGCTCTTGTCCTCGAACAGCGCCAGGCCGCCTTCCAGGTTCTGCTGGATCACGTGCACGCCCTTCTGCACGCACGCCAGCACGCCTTCGTCCTGGATCTCGATGCCGTAGGCCTGCACATCGAGCTCGTCCTGCAGCACGCGCAACAGGCTGCCGTCGCCGCAGCCCAGGTCGAGCACGGTGGAGTTGGGCTCGATCCAGCGCGCGATGGCGCGGAAGTCTGGGCGCAGCGCCAGGATATTGGGGTTGGCCGCGGCATTCATGCGCCTATCTCCTCGGCGATGCGTTCGTAGTAGGCGCGCATCAGGTTGTGATAGCGCGGGTCGTCGAGCAGGAAGGCGTCGTGGCCGTGCGGTGCATCGATCTCCGCGTAGCTGACCGGACGCTTGTTGTCGAGCAAGGCCTTGACCAGCTCGCGGCTGCGATTCGGCGCGAAGCGCCAGTCGGTGGTGAAACTGGCCACCAGGAAGCTGGCCTGGGTCTGCGACACCGCGCGCGTGAGATCGCCGCCGAAGGCCAGCGCCGGATCGAAGTAATCGAGCGCGCGCGTGATCAGCAGGTAGGTGTTGGCATCGAAGTACTCGGCGAACTTGTCGCCCTGGTAGCGCAGGTAGCTCTCCACCTGGAACTCGACGTCGAAGGAGAAGCGGATATCGTCGGTCTTCAGTTCGCGGCCGAATTTCTCCGCCATGTCCTCGTCGGACAAATACGTGATATGGCCGATCATGCGTGCCACGCGCAGGCCGCGCTTTGGCTTGACGCCGTGCGCGTAGTAATTGCCGCCGTGGAAGTCGGGGTCCGACAGGATGGCGCTGCGCGCCACCTCGTTGAAGGCGATGTTCTGCGCCGACAGCTTGGGCGTGGAAGCCACCACGATGCAATGGCGCAGCCGCTCCGGATACATCAGGCTCCAGGCCACCGCCTGCATGCCGCCGAGGCTGCCACCCATCACCGCGGCAAACTGGCTGATGCCGAACCTGTCCGCCACACGCGCCTGGGCGTTGACCCAGTCTTCCACCGTGACCACCGGGAAGGTGGCGCCGTAGGGCTGGCCTGTAGCGGGATTGGGGCTCATCGGCCCGGTCGAGCCGAAGCACGAGCCGAGGTTGTTGACGCCGATGACGAAGAAGCGGTTGGTGTCGAGCGGCTTGCCGGGCCCGACCATGTTGTCCCACCAGCCCACGTCGCGCAGGTCGTGCGCGTACACGCCGGCCACGTGGTGCGAGGCATTGAGCGCATGGCACACCAGCACGGCGTTGGAGCGCGCGGCGTTGAGCGTGCCGTAGGTCTCGACCATCAGGTCGTAGTCGGCGATCGAGGTGCCGTTGCGCAGCTTCAACGGCTCGGGAAAATGCATGCACTGCGGCTCGACAATGCCGACCGAGTCGGACGGCAGGGCCAGCGCGGCAAGAGGCGGAGCTACGTCTGTCATGGAATAGGCCCGTTGGCAAACGGGCGTAAAAAAACCCGACCGGCATTGCGTGGACGTTGCGTGCACATGACATCAAACATGGCATCAACGATGGCGCAGCCAAATCGGGTTTTGCACGGGTCTTGCGTCCCGCGTGCCGGTGCCTTGCGTGGCAGGGTACCGACCCACCTCTTTAGCCGCATTTATATTGGCTGCCGGTTTCCCCCGAATCAGTGACTCCAGGGGTTACCATGCCGCCGCGCGCCCGCAAGCCAGTCATCAAATCGGCGCGACCCGCTTATTATAGAGCAAACCAACGCGGCGGCGGCGCGCCACCGCAACCATTCCAGAACCGAGCCCGAGCCGAGCCCAGCCTTGACGAAATCACCCAGCATCCTGGTCATTGAAGACGAATCCGCGATCGCGGACACCATCCTCTATGCGCTCGCGACAGACGGCATGGCGGTGGAGCATTGCGCGCTCGGCGGCGCGGCGCTGGAACGCCTGCGCGCGCAGGCGCCGGACCTGGTGATCCTGGACGTGGGCCTGCCCGACATCAACGGCTTCGAAGTCTGCCGCACCTTGCGCACCTTCTCCGATGTGCCGGTGATCTTCCTTACCGCGCGCAACGAGGAAATCGACCGCATCGTCGGGCTGGAGATCGGCGCCGACGATTACGTCGTGAAGCCGTTCTCGCCGCGCGAACTGGCGGCGCGGGTGCGGGTGATCCTGCGGCGCACCGGCATGCGCGCCGCGCAGGCAACCCCCGCGCAGGAAGCCGCTCCGCCCGATGGCTTCACGCTCGACGCCGACGGTGCGCGCCTGGCCTGGCGCGGCCAGTGGCTCGACCTCACCCGCTACGAATACCGGCTGCTCGCCTTGCTGCTGCAGCATCCCGGGCGCATCTATTCGCGCGCGCAGCTGATGGACCTGGTCTGGCATGACGCGGTCGACACCATCGACCGCACCGTCGACACCCATATCAAGACCGTGCGCGCCAAGCTGCGCGCGCTCGACGCGGAGTGCGACCCGATCCGGACCCATCGCGGCATGGGCTATTCGCTCACACGCTGAACCGCGCCTTCCCTCCCCTCTCACCTACGGCCACGCATGCATATCGGGCTTCGCATCTTCTTCGGCTTCTTCCTGATCGTCGGGCTGGCGGCTTTTCTCACGCTGCGGGTGTTCGTGCAGGAGGTCAAGCCGGGCGTGCGGCAAGCCATGGAGGACACGCTGGTCGATACCGCGCATGTACTGGCGGTGCTGGCCGCCGACGACATGAAGAACGGCCGCATCGCCAACGGCGCCTTCGCCCGCCGGCTGGCGCGGCTGCGCGAGGACAAGGTCGATGCCAGTGTGTGGGGCATGCACAAGGATGCGGTGGGCTACCGTATCTACATCACCGACGAACGCGGCATCGTGCGCTTCGATTCCGGCGAGGCGGCCGTGGGCGCCGACTACTCGCGCTGGAACGATGTCTACCGCACGCTGCGGGGCGAGTACGGCGCGCGCAGCACGCGCGCCAATCCGGATGACGACGCCAGCACGGTGATGCACGTGGCCGCGCCAATCCGCGACGGAAACAAGACCATCGGCGTGCTGACCGTGGCCAAGCCCAACGTGACCATGGCGCCTTTCATCGAGCGCAGCCAGCGCAAGATCCTGCTCAACGGCCTGTTACTGATGGGCGGCGCGTTCGTGATCGGCCTGGGCTGCACGCTGTGGCTGGTGCACGGCCTGCGCCGCCTGCAGCGCTACGCGCGCGCGGTGGCCGCCGGCGAGCGCGCCGAGATGCCGTTGCGCGGCGCCAGCGAGCTGGCCGAGCTGGGGCGCTCGGTGGAAAGCATGCGCCTGCGGCTGGAGAACAAGCAATACGTCGAGCACTACATCCACACGCTCACGCATGAAATGAAGAGCCCGCTGGCGGCCATCAGCGGCGCGGCCGAACTGCTGCAGGAGGACATGCCCGCCGCCGACCGCAGCCGCTTCGTCGCCAACATCCGGCGCCAGGCGCAGCGGCTGGAGGAAATGATCCGCAAGCTGCTGGCGCTGGCGGCGCTGGAGCAGCGGCAGAGCCTGGAGACGCACGAGCCGGTTGCGCTGCTGGCGCTGATCGAGCAGTTGCTGCACGAACTGGAGCCGCGCGCGCGCCAGCGTGGGCTGGCCCTGCGCCTGCTGCCGCCGGCCCACCCCGCGCCGGCGGTAAAAGGCGACCGCTTCCTGCTGCACCAGGCGCTGGCCAACCTGCTGGAAAACGCGCTCGATTTCGCCCCGCCGGCGAGCGTGGTGGAAATCGCCGTGGAGCGCCGCGACGGCCCGCCCAATACGATCGCCGTGCGCGTCACCGATCACGGCCCGGGCATTCCCGACTACGCATTGCCGCGCCTGTTCGAGCGCTTCTATTCGCTGCCGCGCCCTGGCGGCCAGGACAAGAGCACCGGGCTGGGCCTGTGCTTCGTAAGCGAGATCGCCACGCTGCATCGCGGCGAGATCGTGCTGGCCAACCGCGCGGAAGGCGGGGCCTGCGCCACACTGACCTTGCCCGCCGCGTAGCGGCTTCACACTCGCCACACAATCGCTTCACGCAGGCTTCCTTGGCGGCTCACACGGGAGTCCTAAGCTCGCGGCATCGTCACTCCCGCGCGCCTGCCGCCATGAACCGAAGCCTGTTTTTCAAGTCCGCCATCACCGCGCTGCTGATCCCGCTGATCCTGATCCCGCTGCATCTCGTCGGCAACGCGGTACAAGACCGCAAGCATTACCGCGAAGAAGCAGTACGCAGTGTCTGGCAAAGCTACGCCGGCCCGCAGACCCTGACCGGCCCGGTACTGGTGCTGCCTTACAAGGAAATCCTGCGCGTGGCGGACAACAGCGACCCTAAGCGGCCCAATGCCACCATGCTGCAGGCCGAGGCCGGGCAGGTACTGGTGTTCCCCACCACGCTGCGGGTCAAGGGCGAGGTGACGCCAAGCGAGCGCTATCGCGGCATCCACAAGGTGCTGGTGTACGAGATGCAGAGCCGCTGGCAGGGCACCATCGCGCTGCCCGACCCGGGCGAGCTGCCGCGCTCGGTCGGCCATGTGGGCTTCGAGTTGGGGCAGCCCTACATCGCGATCGGCATCAGCGACACGCGCGGCCTGATGGCGGCGCCCACGTTCGAACTCGACGGCAAGGCGCTGAAGCTGGAGCAAGGCGTGCGGCTGAAGAGCCTGACGCAAGGCCTGCATGCGGAGATCGACCTGCCGTCGGCCAAATCCGCGAAACCGGGCCTGGACGGCAGGTCCGCGCAGGCGCAGCGCGTGGTGTCGTTCTCGCTGACCTTGCCGCTGCTGGGCGCGCAGTCGCTGGCCTTTACGCCGGTGGCCGACCAGAACGACATCTCGATCGACTCCGCCTGGCCGCATCCGAGTTTCGATGGCGATTTCCTGCCGCGCACCCGCAGCGTGAACGCGCAAGGCTTCCACAGCAACTGGAGCGTGACCTCCTACAACACCAAGGTCCGCAACCAGCTCGCCGGTCCGGGCGACGGCACGCTCGAATCGGTTTCCGTGACGCTGATCGATCCGGTCAACATCTACCTGCAGGCCGAACGCGCGGTGAAGTACGGCGCCATGTTCGTGCTGCTGACCTTCGCCGGCTTCTTTATGTTCGAGCTGGTCAAGCGCCTGCGCATCCATCCCATCCAGTACCTGCTGGTAGGCCTGGCGCTGGCGGTGTTCTTCCTGTTGCTGCTGAGCCTGTCCGAGCATATCGCCTTCGCCCTGGCCTACCTGGCGGCCAGCGCCGCGTGCATCGGGCTGCTGGGCTTCTACCTCTCGTTCGTGCTGCAGAGCTGGCGGCGCGGGCTGGCCTTCGCCACGCTGCTGACCGTGCTGTACGGCGCGCTCTATGGCCTGCTGCTGTCGGAGGACAACGCGCTGATGCTGGGCTCGCTGCTGCTGTTCGTGATCCTGGCCGCCATCATGGTAATGACCCGGCGCATTGACTGGTACGCGGCGGGCGCCGCCTGGCAGCCGCAGCGCGACAAGCCCGCCACGGGCGTGGCCGCCGAAACCACCGTGCAAGCCTGAGCGGAGGGGAACGCCATGCCCACCTACCTCCATTGCGCCCCGCCGCTCGCCCTGGCCGCCGCGCTAGGCCGGCGCAGGGTGCCGGCAAGCCTGATGCTGGCCGGCGTCGCGGCCAGCGTGCTGCCCGACGTCGACATGCTCAATGTCTGGTATGCCGGGGTGCGCTACAACAGCGTGCTGGGCCATCGGGGCCTGACGCACTCGCTCGGCTTCGCGCTGGCGCTCGGCCTCGTGGCGGCGCTGGCGGCAAGGCGCTGCGGCTGGCGGCGCGGCATCGCCTTCCTGTTCGTGGCCTTGAGCACCGTGTCGCACCCCCTGCTGGACCTGCTGACCGACCGCGGCATCGGCACGGCGCTGTTCTATCCGTTGGCGGACCAGCGCGTGACGCTGCCGTGGCGGCCGCTGCCGCTGACCGGCGCCGGGCTGTTCGGCGCGACGCGCTTCTGGCTGGAATGCCTGTGGATCGGCTTGCCGCTGATGACGCTGGCGGCGTCCGGTGTTGCGCTGCGCCAGTGGATCGAGCGTGACAAGCCAGCCCGGCATCGTGCGCTCGCACGCGCCTGTGCAGATTGAGGCCAACATGATCACCGCTACGAAACGCATGCCCAATCCGTTCCTGCTGCACAGCGGCCGGACCGCCGCATCCAACCGGCTCGACCGCCTGCTCACCGCGCCCCGCCCCGGTCTGGCGCTGGCCGGGGCGCGCCGCGGACTTTGCGAGTTTCTCGCCTTCGGCGTCAAGGAGGCGCGCTCCTGCCTGTTCGCGGGACTGTTCTTCCTGGCGGTCTTCGCCGTGCCGCGCGGCGGCTGGATGGGCATCCCGCGCTACGACCTGCTGCTGGCGGCGGCAGTCGTGATCCAGGCAGCGATGGTGTGGGCACGGCTGGAGACGATGGACGAACTCAGGGCCATCAGCCTGTTCCACGTGGTGGGTTTCGCGCTGGAGGTTTTCAAGACATCGGGCGGCATCCAGTCGTGGAGCTATCCTGACTTTGCCTACACGAAGGTACTGGGCGTGCCGCTGTTTTCAGGCTTCATGTACGCGGCGGTGGGCAGCTACATCATCCAGGCCTGGCGCATCCTGGACGTGCGCGTGCGGCACCATCCGCCGCACTGGATGGCCGGCCTGATGGCGGCGCTGGTGTATGCGAACTTCTTCACGCACCACTATATCGGCGACTACCGCTGGTACCTGGCGTGCGGCATTGCCGGCCTGTATGCGCGCAGCACGGTGCGCTTCCGCCCGCTGGACCGGGAGCGCGAGATGCCGCTGCTGCTGGCGTTCGTACTGATCGGCCTGTTCGTCTGGATCGCGGAGAACATCAGCACGTTCTTCGCGGTGTGGCGCTACCCCAACCAGCTGGGTGCGTGGTCGGCGGTGCATGTGGGCAAATGGAGTTCGTGGTCGCTGCTGATCGTGATGACGTTCACCATCGTGGCCAACCTGAAGCACATCAAGGCCAGCATTCATGTGCCGGCGGCCTGAAGGAGAGGCGGCCCCGGGCGGGGCCACCCGCGGCACCTAGCCCAGCAGCACGCGCAGTTGCGCGTCCGCATTCTCGCTCGGGAGCTTGCGGAAGCCGCTCTTGGCGTAGCGATGCCAGTGGCCCTGCACGGTCGCCATGATCAGCGCCGCGCGCACCGGCACGTCGGCGTCGGGCGGGAACGCGCCCTGGGTGATGGCGACCTTGAGGCACTGCCGCAGCGAGGCCTCGATGCGGTCCACCAACTGGTTGATGCGCTCCTGCAGGCGATCATGCTCGCCCACCAGCGCTTCGCCGGTCAGCACGCGGGTCATGCCTGGATTCTTCTCGGCGAAGGACAGCAGCATGCGCACCACGGCATGCGCCTGGCGCAGCCCATGCTCTTCCTGGGTAGTGATCTGGTTGATCAGGCCGAAGACGGTCTGCTCGATAAAGCCGATCAGGCCCTCGAACATCTGCGCCTTGCTGGCGAAATGGCGGTACAGCGCCGCCTCGGAAACACTGAGCTTGGCGGCCAGCGCCGCGGTGGTGACTTTTTCCCCGCGCGGCACTTCCAGCATTCCGGCCAGCGTCTGCAGGATCTGCACCCGCCGCTCGCCCGGACGCGGGCGTTTGCGTGCCGGCGCCCCGTCCGCGCCTGCGCCCTGCCCGGCCGCGGCCGGAGCCGCACCCGATGGGCGCCCGTTACTGTGCATCATGACCCTATTCTCCGAATTCGTCGTTGGAGTTGATGCATGGATTGTACTTTTACGTTCACATAACCGGGGCGATTTACGATGCGCGCCCGCACGCGCGGCGCCGATGCCGGCAACGCTTGCGGCGCCGTCTTGCCTTGCGGCCGCGACGGCGGGTCCTGCGTCTCGGCCGCCACCAGCGTCACCGAATGCTCTTGCGCGGCGTGCCCGGCATGCTGCCGGTCCTCGGCGTCCAGCGTGCTGCGCAGCACGGCGTCGCCGCTGACGCCGCCCGCCGCCGCGCTGGCTGGCATCGGCACATCGTGCGGGCGCGATGGCGCCAGCGTGCGCAGGTAGCCCGTCACCCAGGCAGTGCGAATGCCCGTGCCGGCATAACGCTTGAGGTGGGACAGCGTGTCCTCGACCAGCACCGCCCGGTGCGGCGCCACGCCTTGCTGGGCCAGCAGGCGGCGCAGCATGCGGCGGTCCGGCTTGGGCCGCAGGTGTCCATGCACCCACATGTCCTCAATGGCGACCACGCGCTCAAAACAATGCTGGATACCGGCCACCTGCATGACGGCGCGCGCATATTGCGCCGGTGCGTTGGTCACCAGGATCTTGCGCCCCGGCAAGCGGCGCAGGTGGCCGGCCAGGCCCCGCCGCACGCGCACCATTTCCGCCAGTTCGGGGAAATCATGCGCGGCGCGCAGGAAGTCGGCCGGATCCACGCCGTGGTGGCGGATCATGCCGAGCAGGGTCGCGCCATAGCGCTGCCAGTACTTCACCCGTACCTCGCTGGCGGTGGCCTCGTCGCTGCCCAGCACGCGCGCGACATACGCCGTCATCAACTGGTTGATGGCGGGAAAGATCGCGTGCGACGCGTCATGCAGCGTGTTGTCGAGGTCGAACAGCCAGACCGTGCGGCCGGAATTGTCGCCCGCGGGGCGGCGTCGGCGCGCACCGCGCAGGCTGCGGCGCAAGGGCGGGGAAGTAGATGGCACGCGGGAAGGAAAGAGGGGGGTGAGGCGGCAGCGCGCGGCGCGCGCTGCCGGGAGATGCGTTCTAGTGCGAACGGATCATGGTACCGAACGCTTGTTCGGTCAGGATTTCGAGCAACAGCGAATGTTCGATGCGGCCATCGATGATGTGCACCGAATTGACGCCGCTCTTGGCCGCGTCCAGCGCCGACGAGATCTTCGGCAGCATGCCGCCGGAGATGGTGCCGTCGGCGAACAGTTCCTCGATCTCGCGCGCCGAGAGGTCGGTCAGCAGGTTGCCGGACTTGTCCATCACGCCCGGGATGTTGGTCATCATCACCAGCTTCTCGGCCTTGAGGATCTCTGCCATCTTGCCGGCCACCACATCGGCGTTGATGTTGTAGGCCTGGCCGTCGTCGGAGAAACCGATCGGCGAGATCACCGGGATGAAGGCATCGTCCTGCAGCGCCTTGACCACGGCCGGGTTGATCGCTTCGATGTCGCCCACGTAGCCGATATCGATGAAGGCGCCGGGATTCTCGCGGTCCGGCATCTTCAGGCGCTTGGCGCGGATCAGGCCGCCGTCCTTGCCGGTCAGGCCCACGGCCTGGCCGCCGTACTGGTTGATCAGCATGACGATGTCCTGCTGCACTTCGCCGCCCAGCACCCATTCGACCACTTCCATGGTCTCTTCATCGGTGACGCGCATGCCCTGGATGAAGGTGCCGACCTTGCCGACTTTCTTCAGGGCTTCGTCGATCTGCGGGCCACCACCGTGGACCACGACCGGATTCATGCCGACCAGCTTGAGCAGGATCACGTCGCGCGCGAAGCCGTGCTTGAGCTTTTCCTCGGTCATCGCGTTGCCGCCGTACTTGACGACGATGGTCTTGCCGTGAAACTTGCGGATATAGGGCAGCGCCTCGGCGAGGATTTCGGCCTTGAGGGCTGGGGCAATTGCGGCCACCGCGGTAGCGGCAGGCCCAGGGGTGTCGGCGTTCATGGCAAGGGACATCCGTGAGATTCAACAGGTATCATGGCAATTCTGACCGGCGGTGGGCAACGGGTTCCAGGCATTCCAGACCCCGCATTGACCACATCCGGCCGCGGCAGGCGCCGATTTTACAAGAAACCGCGCCGCACGCGTGCAGACGCTGGTGCGGCAGTGGCGCAAAACCGGTGCATGCGTACTGCGGCGCACCATGGCGTCCTATCCACGCAACAGTCGGCTGACAGTTTCCCACCACCGGACAGCGGCAAGAAAAATGAGCCTGCACCCCGACGATCTTAACGCCCTGCGCCCCCATCTGCTGCGCTTCGCGCGGCTGCAACTGCGTGACCAGGCGCTGGCCGAGGATACCGTCTCCGACACCCTGGTGGCCGCGCTGGAGCACCCGGAGCGCTTCAGCGGCCAGTCCGCGCTGAAGACCTACCTGATCGGCATCCTCAAGCACAAGATCATCGATACGCTGCGCAGCGGCCGGCGCGAAGTGCGCCTGGCGCTCGGCGGCGACGAGGACGGCGAAGCCCAGTCGGATATCGACGCGTTCGACGCCCTGTTCGCCAAGAACGGCCACTACCATACGCCGCCTTCCGACTGGGGCAACCCCGACCGGACGCTGGAGCGTCGCGAGTTCTTCGAGATCCTGCAGCTTTGCGTGGACAAGCTGCCAGCCAAGATTGGCCGGATTTTCATGATGCGGGAATGGCTGGAACTGGAAACCGAAGAAATCTGTCAGGAACTGGAGATCACGACGACCAATGCATGGGTCATGCTGTACCGCGCCCGCATGCGCCTGCGCGAGTGCCTGGAACTGAACTGGTTCGGGCAAAAGGCATGACCGCCTGCCCGACCAAAGGAAGCCATGTCTGATACGCCACCACGAGACTCCCTGCTGCCGAACTGCCGCGAGATCCACCGCCTGACCATGGAAGGCATGGACCGCCCGCTCAGCTGGATCGAACGCGTGCGCATGCGCGGCCACTTGGCCATTTGCGACGCCTGCACCCATTTTTCGGCCCAGATGCGGCTGATGCGCGCGGCCATGAGCCGGCTGGGCCTGGACGACGAGCCGCCCAAGGACAATCCGTGAGCGATCCCGCCACGGTGCTGACGGGGCAATTGCGCCCGGTCGAGCATTGCAGCGCTTGCGGCGCCGGCTTTGTGTGCGGCTACGCCGCCGGCCTGCCGGAATGCTGGTGCGCCAGCCAGCCGCTCTTGCCCGCCCGGCGCATCGTGCCGGGCCAGCACTGCCTGTGCCCGGCGTGCCTGGGCCGCCGCCGCGAGGAGGCCGGCGGCCCGGCCTGATTAGCTGGCTGCCGGCGCCGGGCTGGCCGCGCCGGTCCCGGCGAACTGCATCACCACCACGCCCAGTACCACCAGCAAGGCGCCGGCCAGACGTCCCGGCGTCACCGCGCGCACCGCGAAGCCGGCCAGGCCGAACTGGTCGAGCAGCAAGGCCCCCGCCATTTGCCCCGCCACCACCGCCGCGATAAAGCCGCCGGCGCCCAGGCGCGGGGCCAGCACCAGCGCCGCCGAGATATAGAACACGCCCGCCACGCCGCCTGCCCACATCCAGGCCGGCCCGCGCGCCGCCAGCGCCAGCGCCGGCATGGGCGCCCTGAGCAGCAACAGCAGCGGCAGCACCGCCATCAGGCTGACCAGCAGCGAGGCCACGGTCGCCCACAGCGGGTGGCCCAGGCTGCGCCCGAGCATGGCATTGGCGCCCGCCTGGAAGGGGATCACCGCCCCGGATGCAATGGCCACCAGTACGGGGATGAGGCCGGTCAGTGCCGGCGAAAAGTTACTGATTCCTGGCATCGGGGCATCTCCATGCGGACAAATTTGATGCCCCCAGTGTGAAATATTGCGCCGCGAATTTCCAATTCTCGTTTCATAGCGTTAATATGCGCCGCATGAATGATCTACGCGGTATCGACCTGAACCTGCTGGTGGTGCTGGAAGCACTGCTGGCCGAACGACATATTTCGCGCGCGGCGCTGCGGCTGCACCTGAGCCAGCCCGCCGTCAGCCATGCGCTGGGCCGCCTGCGCCAGTTGCTGGACGACCCGCTGCTGGTGCGCGGCCAGGGTGGCCTGGTGCCCAGCGCGCGCGCCCATGAACTGGCGGGGCCGCTGGCCGAGGCGCTGGCGCAGGTGCGCATCCTGCTGGGGCCGTCCGGCTTCCAGCCCGCCACGGCGCGCCGCAGCTTCCGCCTGGCCATGTCCGACTACGGCGCCATGGCACTGCTGCCCGGCCTGCTGCGCGCGGTGCGCAAGATCGCACCGGGGATCGACCTGGTGGTCAGCCAGGCCAGCCGCGAGGCCATGACGGCCAAGGTGGCCGACGCAGAGATCGACCTGGCGCTGGGCGTGTTCGCGCAGACGCCGGAAGGCGTGCGCAGTACCGAACTGTTCGAAGAAACCTATGCCTGCATGGTGGACGCGGCCACGGTGCGCGGCCTGGGCAAGCTGGATCAGGTCGCCTACCTGGCCCGCTCGCATGTGCTGGTGGCAGCCCACAGCGAGCGCGTGGATGCCATCGATGCCGCCGTGGCCAAGGTCGGCGGGCGGCGCAAGATCGCCTGCGTGTTGCCCCACTGGAGCGTGGCACCGGCGTTGATTGCCGGCACCAACCTGGTCCTGACCACGGCGCGCCGCAGCCTGGCCGCGTTCGAGGAGGACCCGCGCTTCGCGGTGTTCGATCCGCCCTTCCCTTTGCCGGGCTTTGTCTTCAGCCTGATCTGGCACGACCGCACCGACGCCGATCCCGGCCATAGCTGGTTGCGCGAGCGCGTCATGGCGGTGGCCGCCGGGGACGAACCCGACGACGCGATCAGCCTGCGCAGCTAGGCAGCAGCCGGGCTGCCTGGCCGCCCGTAGCGCTTCAGTGCTTGTGGTCGCCGTGCGAGCTGGCGGCAGGCGCCGCGGCAGCAAGGTCGCGCACTTCGGCGTCGACCTTCTGCTCGATCACCTTGCCGCCTTGTTCGATCTTGAGCGTAAGCGGCACGGTATCGCCCTTCTTCAGCGGCGCCTTGAGGCCCATCAGCATCACGTGATAGCCGCCCGGCTTGAGTTCGACATCCTGCATGCGCGGCAGGTCGAGCGCGCCGATGGCGCGCATGCGCATCACGTTGCCATCCATCTTCATCTCATGGACCTCGGCCGTGGCGGCCGCCGGCGTGCTCACGCCGACCAGCTTGGCGGGCTCGTGGGCATGCAGGGTCATGAAGACGCCGGTGGCGGTCTGCGCCGGCACGGTGCCGCGCGCCCAGGCGTTGCTGACGTCGACCTGGGCGAAAGCGGCGTTCGAGCACAGCGCGGCGAGCAGGGCGGCGGGCACCGCGGCGAGGAATCTGGCTTGCATCGGGATCATCTCCACTGAACTTCACAAAGGAATCATTAGACCATGTCGTCCATGGCGGTGCGAGCCAGGCGGCAAGCCCCGCAGCTAACCGGCCAGTCTGGCAGCGCCTGGGCCGCCGACCAATGCGGCACGGTGTCGCACAGGGCGGGCCCGGCCCTTGTCGTTGTTAAACTCGCGGCATGGATACCACCGCAGCCGTGCCGCCAGACACGGCCACCTCCCACCCCGGCCCCGCCACGAGCCACACTGCGGGCTTTGCCCCGGTGCGCCACAACCTCATGAGCCTGCGCCGCCTGTTCTGGCTGCGCTGGGCGCTGATGGGCGGGCAGTCGGTGCTGCTGGTGTCTTGCGAGGCAGTGGCCGGCGTGATCCTGCCATACAGCCCGCTGCTGGCGATCCTCTCCCTGCAAGCGGTGTTCAACCTGCTGACGGGCCTGCGCATGCGCATGCATGGCGGCCGCGGCACCATGCCCAGCGACGCAGAGCTGATGGGCCAGCTGATGGTCGACCTGACGGCGCTGTCGGCCAACCTGTTCTTCACCGGCGGCGCTACCAATCCCTTTGTGTCGTTCTACCTGCCGGGCCTGGCAATCGCGGCCGCCATCCTGCCGTGGCGCAACGTGATCGCGCTCGCGGTCTACGCGATGGCCTGCTACAGCCTGATGCTGATCGAGTATGTGCCGCTGAACCTGCGCAACCCGGACAATGCCGTCAACTACCACCTGGCGGGCATGTGGCTCAACTTCGTCGCCAGCGCGACCATGATCGCGGTGTTCGTGGCGCGGCTGTCCGGCGTGCTGCGCCAGCGCGATGCCGAACTCAACCTGGCGCGCGAGCAGTTGCTGCGCGACGCGCGCGTCGAAGCGCTGAACGACCAGGCCGCCGCGGTCGCCCACGAGATTGGCACGCCGCTGGCCACGCTGGCGGTCATCGCCGGCGAGTTGCGCGCCGATGCCGCGGACCCGCGCCTGGGCGGCACGCGGGTGTCCGCCTACCTGCCGGACCTGCAGACCATGGAACAGCAGCTGGAGCTGTGCAAGTCGATCCTGGCGCGCCTGCGCGACGACCACGAGACCGCGGCGCCGCAGCGCATCGATGCGTGGCTGGACGGCTACGTCGAGCGCTGGCAGTTGCGCCACCCGCATGCCCGCCTCGAAGCCAATGCCATCGGCGAGGCAGCCGCGCTGCCGGTCGAGGCCGCGCGCGTCGGGCAGATCCTGACCATCCTCCTGGACAACGCCGCGCGCAGCCAGCTGGCCGCGGGGCACGAGCAGATTCCGCTGCGCCTGGCCATCTCCCTGGAGAACCACGGCGCGCTGCCTGCGCTGACGTTCCGCGTGACCGACCGCGGCCTCGGCATCCCGCCGTCGCAACGCGCCCGGCTGGGCGAAGCCCCGGTGGCCAGCATGCACGGCGGCCAGGGCATCGGCGTGTACCTGGCGCAAAGTGCCGCCCAGCAAATGGGAGGGCGGCTGGCCTGGCACGACCATCACGAAGGCGGCACCGTGGCCGAACTGCGCCTGCCCGCCCCCTCTGCGGCATCCTTCCCGGATGCCGCTCCGTTTGCCTCACCCCTGACAACGAATCCGCGATGACCGACGCCCTCAATAATCCCGCCGCCGACGGCGCCAGCGACGGCGCGCCCTTCCTGGTCGTCGACGACGATGCCGTCTTCGCCGGCGCGCTGGCGCGCGCGCTGACGCGCCGCGGTTATGCGGTGCAGATCGCGCACAACCGCCAGCAGGCGCTGGCACTCGCCGCGCAAACGCCGTTTGCCTATATCACCCTGGACCTGCACCTGAGCGCGCCGCCGGAAGCCGGCAGCACCGCGCCGGCGGAGTCCGGCCTGCAACTGGTCGCCCCGCTGCGGGCCGCCTTGCCCGATGCGCGCATCCTGGTGCTGACCGGCTACGCCAGCATCGCCACCGCGGTGGCGGCGGTCAAGCATGGGGCTGACGAATACCTGGCCAAGCCGGCCAATGTGGATTCGATCCTGACGGCGCTGATGGCAGGGGTATCGGAAGACGCGGCCGAAGCCGCCATGGAGGAGCCGGTGCCGCTATCGGTGGCACGGCTGGAGTGGGAGCATATCCAGCGCGTGCTGGCCGAGCACGACGGCAATATTTCCGCCACCGCGCGCGCGCTCAACATGCACCGGCGCACGCTGCAGCGCAAACTGGGCAAGCGGCCAGTGTCGCGCTAACGTCCGCTAACGTCCGCTAACGTCCGCTGGCGTCCGCTAGCGCCAGTCGCACGGCGGCCGCTTGCGCAGCGGCTCGCCGCTGCCCGCGCTCAGAGGCGCAACTGCACGTAGTCCCAGTCCAGATCGTCCTCCCGGCCGGCGGCTTGCTCGGCCACGCGCAGGGCGTCGCTGGCATGGCGATCGGCACGCGAGCCCAGGTCGCCGGCCTGCACCGCCAGTTCCACCGCAGCTTGCGGGGCGGCGCGAGTGTGCACGGCAGGCTTGAGCGCCACGGACGCGCCCGACTGGCGCAGCGCGGGCGCCGCCTCCGGGCGCGCGCACAGGAACACGGTTGCGGCGGCGAGGCCGCACAGCACCCCGAACGAAGACAGTAGCTCGCGTTTCATTTCGGTTCTCCTGCCTGGTTGGTTTGTGAGTGGGTGGATGCGGCCTGTGAGCGGCGGTGGCGGCGAATTCGCGAATCCGCTTGGGAGCGGTCGGGATTCCGTGACTCGCGGAACCGGCGCCGCGCCGCTGAAAACCCGCCGGACATGCATCGCGGCGGGTGGTAACCGGCCGGCTGCGCTCATTGGACCGAGCTGGCCGCCACTTTGGCATTGCATCGCTGTGCGCACCAGTGCGCTTACGAATGCTTACCTGCTTTACTTTTGTCTTTTTATCTTTACTTTTTTAAGCTTTACCAGCGTGTGTCACGCTCCCACGCCTTCAGCTCATCTTCCACGCGCTCCTTGGTATAGCCGTAGCGCTCCTGAATCCGGCCGGCAAGCTGATCCCGCTTGCCCTGGATCTGAATAAGGTCGTCGTCGGTGAGCTGGCCCCACTTCTCCTTCACCTTACCCTTGGCCTGATCCCACTTTCCTGCGATCTGATCCCAATTCATGGTCGACTCCTGGTTCGTGTCTGCCGCGATCAGCCCGCAGACGGGCTGATCGGGCATTACGCGCGTGGCTATGACTTACTTGGCGTACTTGGTCTTCACGTTGGCCTGGCACTTGTCCTTGGCATCGCCGGACATGGCATCGCACTTTTCCTTGTCAGCCTTGTAGGCGGCTTCCACTGTGTCCTTCCTGGCATCGGCGCGCGCTTCGGCTACGTCCGTGCTGGTGCCGGTAGCGGCAGCCTTCTCGACCTTCGCCACGCCGAGGGCTTGCTCGTGGGCAGCCTTGGCTTCCTTCACGCACACGTCCTTGTCATTGCCCTTCTTGTCGTCGCACTTTTCCTTGGCCACGCTGTAGTCGCCATCCGCCTTGACCTTGTCCGCCTTGGCGCGCGCCTTTTCCGTGCCATCGCGGACGGCCTCGGCGTTGGCCTTGGCCACGTCTTCGTCGCGCTTGGCTTCCTTCACGCAAACGTCCTTGGCGTTGTCCTTGAGGCTGTTGCACCGGGCGCGTGCAGCCTTGTAGTTGGCGTTAGCGGTTTTCACGGCCGCGTCGTAGTCCGCTTTGGAACCTGCTGGTGCGGCATGCGCCAGCGTGAAGGCGGCAGGGCCGGCAAACATCATCGAACACACTGCTGCGCTCAGCCATTTCTTCATCATGTCGTGCTCCTTTTCAGTGGCGGAATATTGTGGAAAGCGGCCTGGTCGCCAGGCACCTGCCTGGTGCGATCCGCGTTTGCCCACACCGTAGATACAGAGTACGTACAGGCCCTTCCCACAATCAGGTGTCACGCTCCGAAAGCCGCGTAAGACAAATCCGACATGATTCCCGGGCCACACAGCCCTGCGGCGCTCCGCCGCAGCGCCGAGGAGCGCCATCGGCGCTAGACTGGCGCGCTTCCCAGGAGAATCCACATGACCGCATCCCGCCTGCTGCCCGCAGTAACCATCGCGCTGGCCTCGCTCGGCGCAAGCTGGGCTCCCGCAGCGCTCGCGCACATCGTGTTCGAGCAGAAGACCGCCACCGCCGGCAGCTACTTCAAGGGTGCGCTGATGGTGGGCCACGGCTGCAACGGCAGCGCCACGCGCGCCATTACCGTGACGATCCCGGAAGGCGTGCAAGGCGCCCACCCACAACCCAAGGCAGGCTGGCAACTGGAGGTGAAGCGCGCGCCGCTGGCCAAGCCCTATACCTCGCACGGCAAGACCGTGAGCGAGGACGTGCGCACGCTGCGGTGGTTCGCCGGCTCGCTGGCCGACGCGCATTTCGATGAGTTCGTGATGTTGATGAAGCTGCCGGAGCAGGCTGGCAAGCTGTATTTTCCGGTGGTGCAGGAGTGCGAGGACGGCCGCACCGAGTGGACACAAATCCCCGCCGACGGCCAGAGCCTGCGTGAGCTGAAAACGCCTGCGGCGGAACTGGAACTGACCGCGCCGATGCCGGCGGGGCATGTGCACGCGCATTGAACGGACGCAGCAAGCGACAAAAAGGGCGCACCGTGATGCGCCCTTTTTGATGCTGACTGCTATCGACTACAGCACGTAGCGCGACAGGTCTTCGTTGCCGGCGAGATCGCCCAGGCGTTCGTCCACATAGGCCGCATCGATGGTGACCGTCTCGCCCGAGGACCTGGTGGCGTGGAAGGACAGGTCCTCCAGCAGCCGCTCCATGACCGTGTACAAGCGGCGCGCGCCGATGTTCTCGACCTTCTCGTTGACCGAGAAAGCAATCTCGGCCAGGCGGCGGATGCCGTCCGGCGCGAACACCAGCTGGACCTGCTCGGTGTTCAGCAGCGCCTGATATTGCTTGGTCAGGCTGGCGTCGGTCTGGGTCAGGATGGCTTCGAAGTCGGAAACCGACAGCGATTCCAGCTCGACCCGGATCGGGAAGCGGCCCTGCAACTCGGGGATCAGGTCGCTGGGCTTGGACAGGTGGAAAGCACCCGAGGCAATGAACAGGATGTGGTCGGTCTTGATCATGCCGTACTTGGTGTTGACCGTCGTGCCCTCGACCAGCGGCAGCAGATCGCGCTGCACGCCCTGGCGCGACACCTCGCCGCCGCCCAGTTCGCTGCGGCTGGCGATCTTGTCGATCTCGTCCAGGAACACGATGCCGTTCTGCTCCACATTGGCGACCGCCTTGTGCTTGACCTCTTCGTCATTGAGCAGCTTGGCGGCTTCCTCGTCGATCAGCAGCTTGAAGGCCTCGTGCACCTTCATCTTGCGGCGCGCCTTCTTGCCCTGGCCGAGGCCCGCGAACATGGTGCGGATCTGCTCGGTCATGTCTTCCATGCCCGGCGGGCCCATGATGTCCATATTGGGCGAGCCGGCGGAAACCTCGAGCTCGATCTCCTTGTCGTCGAGCTGGCCTTCGCGCAATTTCTTGCGGAACACCTGCCGGGTGTTGGAATCCTTTTCCTCGGGCTGGTTGAAGCCGATATCGCGCGGCGGCGGCAGCAGTACGTCGAGCAGGCGGTCCTCGGCGGCTTCCTCGGCCTTGGTGCGCACCTTTTTCATTTCGGATTCGCGGGCTTGCTTGACCGCCATCTCGGCGAGGTCGCGCACGATGGTGTCGACGTCGCGGCCCACGTAGCCCACCTCGGTAAACTTGGTGGCCTCGATCTTGATGAACGGCGCATCGGCCAGCTTGGCCAGGCGGCGCGCGATCTCGGTCTTGCCGACGCCGGTCGGTCCGATCATCAGGATGTTCTTGGGCGTGATTTCCTGACGCAGGGGCTCTTCCACCTGCTGCCGGCGCCAGCGGTTGCGCAGCGCGACCGCTACCGCCTTCTTGGCCTTGTTCTGGCCGATGATGTGCTTATCGAGTTCGGAAACGATTTCCGACGGGGTCATGGTATGCGACATGGTATCCGTTCAGTGGAAGACGGGCCGGAGCGCGGCGGCCCCCGGTCCCAGGCGGCCGCGCGTCAAGGGACTGCGCGGCCGTCCGACGCTCATTCCAGCGTCTCGATGACGAAATTGGTGTTGGTGTAGATGCAGAGTTCGCCGGCGATGCCCAGCGACTTCTCCACGATGTCCTTGGGCGAAAGCTCGGTGTTCTCCACCAGCGCCTTGGCCGCCGACTGCGCGTAGGCACCGCCCGAGCCGATCGCGGCCACGCCGCCCTCGGGGTCGAGCACGTCGCCGTTACCGGTGATCACCAGGGTGGTGTCGCGGTCGGCCGTGATCAGCATGGCTTCGAGCCGGCGCAGCGCGCGGTCCGAGCGCCAGTCCTTGGCGAGGTCGACGGCGGCGCGGGTCAGGTTGCCCTGGTACTTCTCCAGCTTGGCCTCGAAGCGATCGAGCAGCGAGAAGGCATCCGCGGTGCTGCCGGCAAAGCCGACCAGTACCTTGCCGTTGTAGATGCGCCGCACCTTGCGTGCGGTGCCCTTCATCACAATATTGCCAAGAGTGACCTGGCCGTCACCGCCGACTGCAACCTGGTTGCCGCGCCGGACGCTGACGATGGTAGTGCCGTGATACTGTTCCATGGTGCCTTCGCGAGAATATGTCTTGGACGTAGGTGGCGACGGGGGCGGCCGAATTCAAGGGCCACCGCGCCGGCCATCCCTGGCGCCCCCTGCCGGACCGAAAGCAACCAGATCAATATAGACGAGGCGGCCACAGCAAGCGCGGGCACGCGGCAAGCCGGGGGATGAAAAAGCAAAAAGGCCACGCATCGCGCGTGGCCTTTTCTGCATCCGGGGCTTGCACCCCGCGGGTGGCGGCAATCAGTCCGCGTAGACGCCGGCCTTCTTGATCACCGGGCTCCACTTGCCGATTTCCGCCGACAGGAAGGCCTTCAGCGAATCGGGCGTGGCGCGCTGGGCGGGCACCGCCTCCGCACCCAGCTCGGCCATCTTGGCGCGGAAGTTCGGGTCCGTCACGGCCTTCTGCAGTGCGGCGGAGAGCTTGTCCACCACCGGCTTGGGCGTGCCCTTGGGCGCGTACATGGCGTGCCAGATCTTCACTTCGACACCAGGCAGGCCCTGCTCGGCGGCCGTCGGGATGTCCTTGAAGGCTTCCACGCGGCGGCTCTGCATGGCGGCGTACGGCTTGAGCGCGCCCGCCTTGAGCTGGCCGGCGATATTGGTGGTCTGGTCGCACATCAGGTTGACCTGGCCGCCCAGGATATCGGTCAGCGCCGGCGCCGTGCCCTTGTAGGGCACCGTGGTCAGGTCGGTCTGGATCGCGCTCAGGAAGAGCAGGCCGCACAGGTGCGAGGCCGAGCCGATGCCGGCGTTGGCCATCGACAGCTTGCTGGCATTGGCCTTGATATAGGGCAGCAGTTCCTTGAAGCTGGCGGGCGGCAGGTTCTTGTTGCCGATCATCACCATCGGCACGTCGGCGATCTCGCCCACGGTTTCGAAGTCCTTGAGCGGATCGAAACCGAGGTTGCGGTACAGCGCCGGCGCGGTGGACATGCCGATATGGTGGATCAGGATGGTGTAGCCATCGCCCTTGGCCTGCGCGACCTTCTTGGCGCCGATGGTGCCGCCCGCGCCGCCCAGGTTCTCGATCACCATCGTGGTACCCAGGTGCTTGGACATGATCATGACCAGCTCGCGCGACACTTTGTCGGTCGGGCCGCCCGCGGCGAACGGCACCACCACCGAGACCGGCTTGCCGCCCGGGAACTCCTGTGCCTGCGCGCCCGCATGCATCCCCATCACGCCGACCGTCAGCGCGGCAGCCACAAACTGTGCAACTCGTTTCATGCTTTCTCCTGGATACCCTTCTGTTCCCGTCTCGGCACTGCCCCGGCCGGAGTGGCGCGCCCTGTCGGGCGCGGCCACCCCTGCGCCACCGGCCCGATCGGGGCGGCGGCGCCGACCATGACGCGGGCGCAGCGCATACGGCCGGCGCGGCTTGGGCCGCGCGACCGGAGCGCAATGCTAGCAATGTCGAAAAGTGGCAAATATCCGGAAATACCCGCTAAGACATTTCTTTGCCGCGGCACACCAAATGTACCCAAAGCGCCACAGACAGGTCTTGAGCTGGCTCAACAGAAGAATGCGAGCATTTCCTCCTGCAGCACCCCGGGCGCTTCCTCGGGGATGTAGTGCCCGCATGGGACCCCGCGGCCGCTGACATCGCTCGCCACCTCCTGCCACAGCGACAGCGGCTCGAAACAGCGCGCCACCACGCCGTGCTCGCCCCACAGCACGCGCAGCGGGCAATCGATCTGGCGGCCATCCGCGCGGTCGGCGCGGTCGTGGTCCAGGTCGATGGTGGCGGCCGCACGGTAATCCTCGCACATGGCGTGCACATGGGCCGGATCGCGCATGGCCGCCGTGTAGGCGGCCATCGCGTCGGGCACGAAGGGACTCAGGCCGGCGTGGCGCAGGCCCATCAGTTTGTTAAGGTAGAACTCCGGTTCGGCATTGATCAGCGTCTCCGGGAACGGCGCCGGCTGGATCAGGAAGAACCAGTGCCAATAGGCGGCGGCAAACGCCATGCTGGTGCGTTCGTACATGGCCAGCGTAGGGGCGATGTCGAGCAGCATGGCGCGCGAAACGCGACCGGGGTGGTCCACGCACAAGCGATGCGCCACGCGGGCGCCGCGGTCATGGGCACATAGCGCGAAGACGTTAAAGCCCAGGCGCGCCATCACCTCCACCTGGTCCTGCGCCATCGCGCGCTTGCTGTAGTTCTCGTGGCCGGTGTTGCCCGGCGGCGCACTGCTGCTGCCATAGCCGCGCAGATCGGTGGCAATGACGGTGAAACGGTCGGCCAGCGCCGGCGCCACCTTGTGCCAGATCAGATGGCTCTGCGGATGCCCGTGCAGCAACAGCAGGGGTGGGCCCGAGCCGCCCCGCACGCCAGCGATGGCGACCTCGCCAAGCTGCATGCGGAAAGGCTCGAAATTGGGAAACAGCAGGGCGCTGGCATCGTTCTGCATTCAGGTCTCCTCGGAATCTCCGGAAATTCGGCCGGTCTGCGGCGCCCATGCTTGCCCTTGCGCCTCGCGTGCCGCCTGCTGGCGATGATAGACGCAAAGCAGGCGGGCGGCGGCAAAGGCATCAAGCATCACCGAGTTGACGCAACTGAATTGCATCACCTGTGACGCTATGGTTAAATCGGTCCATGAGCAGCAGCCCCTCCCCCACCCAGGACATGCCTACCTCCGCCATGACACCCGCGCCGGGCACCCTGGACGCCGCCCACGAGCGCCTGCGCGAACTGGGCGCCCGTGTGACCCAGCCGCGCCTTGGCATCCTGGCCTGCCTGATGGAAAGCAATGAGCCGCTGACCCACCAGGCTGTGATCGACCGCATGCCGGCCGACGGCGAAGCGATCGACCGCGTGACCGTCTACCGCGTGCTCGACTGGCTGGTCGAGCAGGGACTGGCCCAGAAGCGGGCCGGCCACGACCGCGTATTCCGCTTCAGCCTGGTCGAGCACGAGGCAGCCCGCGCGCAAGTGCACCGGCAGCACAGCCATTTCCACTGCAACCGCTGCGACCGCACCTTCTGCCTGGACGGCGTCAGCGCGCCGGCGCAGGCCGCGCCCAAGGTGCCCAGCGGCTTTGCCGTGGAGCACGTGGAACTCACCGTCAACGGCGTTTGCGCCGAATGCGGCGCACGCACCCATGGCCGGCAAGGCTGAGCGAGGGGGCTGCTTGCCTGCCCCACACAAGAACGAAGTTATCCTGGCCACACTTGCCCGCGCACACGACAGGCCAAGCGGCATCCCTTCCCGGAGAAAACAATGTCCAAACTGACCCCGGTCACCATCCTGACCGGCTTCCTCGGCAGCGGCAAGACCACCCTGCTCAAGCGCATCCTGAACGAGCAGCACGGCATGAAGATCGCCGTGATCGAAAACGAGTTCGGCGAAGAAAACATCGACAATGAGATTTTGGTGCAGGATGGCCGCGAACAGATCGTGCAGATGAGCAACGGCTGCATCTGCTGCACCATCCGCGGCGACCTGGTGGCGGCGCTGTCGCAACTGATGACCCGGCGCGATGCCGGCGAAATCGATTTCGACCGGGTGGTGATCGAAACCACCGGCGTGGCCAACCCCGGCCCGGTGGCCCAGACGTTCTTCATGGACGACGAGATCGCCCAGCGCTACCTGCTCGACGCCGTGATCACCCTGGTGGACGCCAAGCACGCCAACCAGCAACTCGACAAACAGGAAGAGGCGCAGCGCCAGGTCGGCTTTGCCGACGCCATCTTCATCACCAAGGCGGACCTGGTGGCGGAAGACGACATCGGCGACCTGCGCCACCGCCTGCTGCACATGAACCCGCGCGCGCCCGTGCGCACGGCGCATTTCGGCGAAGCGCCGATCGACACCATTTTCGACCTGCGCGGCTTCAACCTGAACGAAAAACTGGAAATCGACCCGGATTTCCTGCGCGCCGAGGCCGAAGAGCACGATCACGACCATGGGCACGAGCACGCCCACGGCGAGCATTGCGGCGACGACTGCGGCCATGGCCACCACGATCACGGCCACGGCCACAAGCACGACCACCACCACCATCACCATCACACCGACCGCATCGGCTCTTTCGTCTTCCGTAGCGAAAAACCCTTCAACTACGGCAAGCTGGAGGAATTCCTGTCCGGCATCCTGTCGGTCTACGGGGAAAAGCTGCTGCGCTACAAGGGCGTGCTCTATATGGACGCGGTGGACCGGAAAGTGGTCTTCCAGGGCGTGCACCAGTTGATGGGCAGCGATATCGGCGCCAAATGGGGCGATGAAACCCCCGGCACCAAAATGGTCTTCATCGGCGTGGACCTGCCCAAGGACGCCATCCTGAAGGGCCTGGCCACCTGCCTGGCCTGAGCCCGCCGGACCCCGCCGCCCGCCCTGGCGCCCCCCTCCACCGGAGGGAGGCGGAGATATCAGGGAAAACTCCCCGCTTTTCTCCCATATCTCCAAATTTTTTGTTCAAGTACAATAGGCTGGATTTAGTGCGGGTAACGTAGCCTTTTGTCTTTTGGTCATGGCGCCCGCAATGCAGGGCGGCGGTCGTCGTCAGCATGAGGCGGGCTGCCGGCAGGTGCGGTCGCAGTGCTTGATGCGGAGACCGCCCTCCGCTTGGGGCACCCGTCACGCGCCGTCATCGATCGACGCGAGAGAGAGGTGTCCCATGGTAGCCGCAACGAAAACGAAAGAAAGCCGCAGCAAAAGCAGCAGCGCTGCGGCCGAGACGCTGAAGGCGCAGTCCATGGAGGCTGCGCCTGCTCCCCGCGGCAGTACGGCGCACGCCGGTGCGGGCGAGGCCAAGGGAGGCACGCAAAGCAGCAAGACTGCAGCCAGCCAGAGCGAAACGTCCGCACCGCGCAAGCGGCCGGACACTGCACCCGAGCGGACCAAGACGCCGCCGGTCGCACCAACAAGAGAATCAGCAGCAACCATGAGCAGCAATAAACTTCTGACTGAAGCTGAAATCCTGAAGATGGGCGACAAGGATTACATGAACGAGGCGCAACTCGCCTTCTTCAAACATCGCCTTGAGCAGCTGCGCGACGATATCCTGAAGAACGCCGATCAGACCACCGAGCATCTGCGCGAAACGGTCATCGTGCCGGATCCGGCCGACCGCGCCACCATCGAGGAAGAGCATGCGCTGGAACTGCGCACGCGCGACCGCGAGCGCAAGTTGCTCAAGAAGGTGGAGCAATCGCTGGCCCGCATCGAATCCGGCGACTACGGCTGGTGCGAGGAAACCGGCGAGCCGATCGGCGTGCCGCGCCTGCTGGCGCGCCCCACCGCCACGCTCTCGCTGGAAGCCCAGCAGCGCCGCGAACTGCGCCAGAAGCTGTTCGGCGACTGATCCGCAGCCTGCCCGCGCTGCCCGACGGCCCGGTTCTCCGGGCCGTTTTGTTTGGGCGCATGCCGCTGGCCGGATGCGGCGCCCTTTCGCCTTTCGCCTTTGTGGTGTCACAGGCACGGGCCTATCATTAGGAACGGCGGGATTCTTGCGGCCAACGCGCCTTGAATTGCCTGCTTTCCCGACCGCTTTCTGATACAGTCGCAACTTTGTTGCAATAACGCGTGCCGCCCTGCCCCGGCGCGCCTCGATGCCATGGCCGATCGCCTGCCCGTCACCGTGCTGTCCGGATTCCTCGGTGCCGGCAAGACTACCCTGCTCAATCATGTACTGGCCAACCGCGAAGGCAAGCGGGTGGCTGTCATCGTCAACGACCTGGCCGATGTCAACATCGATGCCCGGCTGCTTGGCGACGGCATGCTGGCGCAGGCCGGCGAGCGCCTGATCGAACTGACCAACGGCTGCATCTGCTGCACGCTGCGCGAGGACCTGCTGACCGAGATCGGCAAACTGGCGCGCGAGGGCCGCTTCGATTACCTGCTGGTGGAGTCGACGGGCGTGGCCGAGCCGCTGCCCATCGCCGAAACCTTCACCTTCGAGGACGAGCACGGCGTGGCGCTGGACAGCATCGCCCGCCTCGACACCATGGTGACGGTGGTCGATGCCGCCCACTTCCTGCAGGATTTCAACGAAGCCGATTTTCTCCAGGACCGTGGCCAGGCCCGCGACGAGGAGGACGACCGCACGGTGGTGGACCTGCTGATCGAGCAGGTCGAGTTCTGCGACGTGATCGTGCTCAACAAGCTCGACCTCGTCAGCGAGACCGAGCGCCAGCGCCTCGCCGGCATCCTGCATTCGCTCAACCCGCGCGCCAGCATCGTACCGGCGAGCTTCGGCGAAGTGCCGCTGGACAGCATTCTCGACACCGGCCGCTTCGACTTCGATGCCGCCGCCGCGGCACCGGGCTGGCTGGCCGAACTGCGCGGCGAGCACGTGCCGGAGAGCGAAGCCTACGGCATCGGCAGCTTTGTCTACCGCCGCCGCCGCCCCTTCCATCCGCAGCGCTTTGCCGACCTGATCCATACCGAGTGGCTGCGCGAGCATGGCAATGTGCTGCGCTCCAAGGGCTTCTTCTGGCTGGCCACGCGCATGCACGCGGCCGGCACCTGGGGCCAGGCCGGCGGCGTATGCCGCCACGGCGGCGCCGGCGCCTGGTGGGCCGCGCTGGATCCGGCCGAATGGCCGGACGACGAAGCAGGCCGCGCCGAACTGCTAGCCGACATGACGGTGGACGGCAAACCCGCCCCTTATGGCGACCGCCGCCAGGAACTGGTGCTGATCGGCCAGGATCTCGACCGCCCCGCGCTCGAGGCCCTGCTCGATGCCTGCTTGCTGACCGATGCCGAAATGGCGGACGGCCCCGACGCCTGGGCGCAGTACCCCGACCCGTTCCCGAGCTGGGATGACGGCCTGGACGAAGGCGACGACCACGAGCATGGTGAGGACTGCGGTTGCGATGACCACGGTCATCACCACATGCACGGTCGCGGCGGGCATGGGCACTAACGCCCTGCCGCTCTGGCAACGCCTGCAGCGCCGCCGCGCCCGCGGCCTCGGCCTGTGGCCGGCGCTATGGCTGGCGCTGTGCCTTCTGCTGGCCCAGCATGCCGGCCTGACGCACCGCATCCATCACGGCGGGCTGCTCAGCCCGCCACAGCAGGCGAACACCAGTAACGGCGAGTTTGACGCTGGCCAAGACGGCACCGCTGTCACGGCCTCCGGCACCGGCGCGATCCAGGCCGCCGACCCCGGCCAGCCCTTCTCGCTGAAGCTGGCAGGACACTTCTGCGTCTTGTTCGATGGCGCCACAGTGGCCGCCAGCCATTGCGGCGCGCCGGTCATGCCGGCGCTCACGCACCTGCAATCGCCGGTTCCGTTCAGCGTCGGCTGGCGCCGGCCGGACCTGCAGCATCCCCAGCCTTTCCGCTCGCGCGCACCCCCGGCCGTTCACGCTCAAGCCTGAACCCCGGGCGGCGGCCACCCTGCCTCCGCTCGCCGCCTGACGCAACGCGCCACGCTTGCGAACCGCCCTGCCCGCCGCCGCCCAGCGCAATTCGCGCCGGGCGGCGCATGGCCGGCGCTCGCATGCCAGCGCCCAGCGTTCGATAGCATCCAAGAATACCGCGAGCCATGTCTTTCCGCCTCCAACAAGAACACCGCGTGCGGCGCACGCCGCTCGCCGCCATTGCGGCCCTGATCGCCTCCGCCTCCGTTTCCACCGGCGCCTTCGCGCAAGGCGCCCCCGCCGCCCCGGCACCTGCCGCTGCCCCCGCCAGCGAGGCAACGCCGGCGCCTTCGGCCACCCTGCGCGAGGTGGTCGTCACCGCCAACCCGCTGGGCAGCGAGCTCACCGACCTGGTGGCGCCGGTCTCCTCCCTCGGCGGCGATGCCCTCACCGTGCGCCAGGGCAGCACGCTGGGCGACACCCTGGACAAGCTGCCGGGCGTTTCCTCCAGCTACTTCGGCCCCAATGCCAGCCGCCCGATCATTCGTGGCCTGGACGGCGACCGCATCAAGGTGCTGCAGAACGGCGGCAGCACCATCGACGCTTCCACGCTGTCCAACGACCACGCCGTGGCGCTCGACCCGCTGGTGGCCGAGCGCATCGAGGTGGTGCGCGGCCCGGCCGCGCTGATGTACGGCGGCAACGCCATCGGCGGCGTGGTCAACGTCATCGACAACCGCATTCCCAAGGAGCCGATCGAGGGCATCGGCGGCGCTGTCGAAGCCAGCGCCACCGCCGGCGGCGACGTCGCGCGCAACTCCAGCGGCCTGATCGAGGCCGGCAACGGCCAGATTGCCATCCACGCCGATGCATTCGTGCGCAAGACCAGCGACCTGCACATTCCCGGCTACGCCCGCAGCGCCGCCCTGCGCAACAGCCAGCCGCTCCCGGACGGCGAAAGCGAAGCCTACGGCCGCCTGCCCAACACCAGTTCGCAGCAGCAAGGCGGCTCGCTGGGCGGCTCCTACACCTGGGCCGACGGCTTCGTCGGCGCCAACTACAGCGAGTACCACAACGCATACGGCACGCCGGCCGAGGACGACGTGCGCCTCCAGATGCACCAGCAACGTTTCGCGCTGGAGGGCGAGGCTCGCAACCTGACGGCCAATACCGGCGGCTTTATCGAATCGGTCAAGGGCAAGTTCAGCTATACCGACTACGAGCACAAGGAAATCGAGGGGGGCCAGACCGGCACCATCTTCAAGAACAACGGCTGGGATGCGCGCTTCGAGGCCAAGCACGCGCGCATCGGCAACATGACGGGCGTGATCGGCACCCAGTTCGGTTCGACCCGCTTCTCGGCGCTCGGCGAGGAGGCCTTCGTGCCGACCACCGATACCGACAATGCCGCGCTGTTCGTCTTCGAGGAAATGCCGCTGACCGCCGACGGCGACCTCAAGCTCAACCTGGGCGGCCGCATGGACCACACCAGCCTGAAATCCTACGCCAACGGCAACGACCGCTTCGCCGACGCCAGCCGCAGCTTCAACGCCGGCAGCGCCTCGGCCGGCCTGCTCTACAAGCTGGCGCCGGCCTGGTCGCTGACCAGCAATCTGGCCTACACCGAGCGCGCTCCCACCTTCTACGAGCTGTACGCCAACGGCCCCCACCTGGCCACCGGCTCATGGGAGCAAGGCGACCCCAACGCCGCCAAGGAACGCGCCACCTCGCTGGACCTGGGCGTGCGCTTCAAGTCCGGTCCGCACAGCGCCGGCATCTCCGGCTACTACAGCCGGTTCTCGAACTACCTGGCGCTCACCAACACCGGCACGGCACGCGACGCGGAAGGCGATTTCGTGACACCCGGCAGCGCCGGCGCGCTGCCGGTGATGCAGTACATGGGCGTGCCGGCCACGATGTATGGCTTCGAGGCCGAAGGCAAGGCGCGCGTGGCGCAGAAGTTGCTGACCGGCAGCGACACCCTTGACCTGGAAACCCGCGCCGACTACGTGCGCGGCGAGAACCGCAGCACCGGCCAGCCGCTGCCGAGGCTGGCGCCGCTGCGCCTGGGCGGCTCGCTGGTCTATGGCGCCGGCCCCTGGGGGGCGCGCGCTGACGTGACCTACGCGGCCCGGCAAACCCGTGTGCCCGCCAATGACACGCCCACCGATGCCTACACCCTGCTCGGCGTGTCCATCACCTACAAGTTCAAGGTGGCGGGATCCCAGACCCTGGTCTACCTGCGCGGCGACAACCTGACCAACCAGGATGCGCGCATGGCCACCTCGATCCTGCGCGATATTGCGCCGCTGCCAGGTCGCAGCGTCAAGCTGGGCGTGCGAACGACGTTCTGAGCGCGCCCTGGAGCGCGCGAACGGGGGCGCAGCCCTCGCTCCGGGCCTCAGGCAATCCCGTTGCTGCCGTGCCGCGCAAATCCTTCGCGCGCGCCGAGCCGCTCGAAATAGGCCGCCACCGCGGGGAAGGCGGGGTGCGCCAGCGGCGTGGCATACCAGCGGTTCACCGACAGGCCGATCGGGATGTCGGCGAGCGTGAAGCGCTCGCCGGCGACATAGGCGCCGGTGTCTGCAAGCTGCCGCTCCAGGATGCCGATATGCCTTGACCAGCTGGCAACGGAGCGAGCGGTCTCCCGCTCGTCCCGGTGCAACGGCGATTGCCGAACCAGCGCCATGAAAGCGTAGCGCCACGCGTTGTTCAGCTCCGTCGCCTGCCAGTCCATCCATTGATCCACCCGGGCGCGCTCCCGCGCGTTGCCTGGGTAAAGGGTGCCATCACCGTAGCGCGACGCCAGGTAGCGGATGATGGAGTTCGACTCCCACAGCACGAAGCCATCGTCGTCGATCACCGGCACCATGGCGTTCGGATTCAGCGCGAGGAATTCCGCGCTATCCGTCGCGCGATAGCCAGAACCCCAGTCCTCGCGCACGAACGGCAAGCCGAGTTCGTCGCAGCACCAAAGCACTTTGCGCACATTGATGGAGGAGGCCTTTCCGAGAATCTTCAGCATGGATGAGCGGTGCCGCTGGCGGAGTGGATGCGGCATCCACTATACGGCGCGACTGTCAGGCCGCACAGGAACAGTTGCGCCGTTTTGCGGCGTGCCACTCGGCCCGTTCGTGCCACACAGCAGGGAAAACTTGCGGCGAAACGGCACGCCGGCTGTGCATGGCCGCATCACGCCGGTGCATCCGGCGCTGCGGGTCTGCCCGCCTTGACATGGATGTCTGCGACTCCCGACAATCCCCGCACAGCATCTTGCGCATCTTGCGCATCGCGCCTACCAGGGACAAATCGATGACCATCATCCGCCGCGCCCTCGGCGCCGCAGCGCTTGCCACGAGCCTTGCCTGCGCCGCCCTCTCCCCGACTGCTTTTGCCGCGGGCCTCACCATCGGCCTGTCCGGGGACATCACCTCGCTGGACCCGCATTATCACAACGTCACGCCCAACGCGAACGTGGCCGAGCATATGTTCGAAGCCCTGATTGCCAAGGACGAGAGGATGCGCTTCAAGCCGGCGCTGGCGCTATCGTGGAAGCCGGTCGACGACACTACCTGGGAGATCAAGCTGCGCCCCGGCGTGAAGTTCCACGACGGCAGCGAGTTCACCTCGGCCGACGTGGTCTACTCGCTGAACCGCCCCGCCACGGTCAAGAACAGCCCCTCGCCGTACACCATCTACACCAAGGGCTTCAAGGACATCGTCGCGGTCGACAAGCTGACCGTGCGCATCACCACCCACGGCCCCTACCCGCTGGTGCCCAATGACCTGTCCACCATCTACATGGTATCGAAGAAGGTCGCCGAGAACGCCACCGGCGAAGACTTCAACAGCGGCCGCGCGATGGTGGGCACCGGCCCCTACAAGTTCGCCAGCTTCCGCAAGGGCGACCGCGTGGAACTGACCCGCAACGAAGCCTACTGGGGTAACAAGCCGGAATGGGACACGGTCTCGCTGCGCATCCTCACCAACGACGCGCCCCGCGTCGCGGCATTGCTTGCCGGCGACGTGCAGGTCATCGAGAACGTGCCCACGTCGGATATCCGCAAGCTCTCGGCCGATCCCGGCGTGAGCGTGTTCAAGGTGTCCACCTTCCGCATGATGTACCTGCACCTCGACACCAACCGCGACGTCACGCCCTTCGTCACCGACAAGGCCGGCAAGCCGCTGGCGAAGAACCCGCTGAAAGACCCGCGCGTACGCGCCGCGATCTCGCACGCCATCTCCCGCCAGGCCATCGTCGACCGCGTAATGGAAGGCGCCGCCGAACCCACCGGCCAGCTGGTCAACTCCACGCTCTTCGGCTACGTGCCGGGCCTCAGGCCCGACACCTTCGATGCGGCAGGCGCAAAGAAGCTGCTGGCCGACGCCGGCTACCCGGACGGCTTCCAGCTCACGCTGCACGCGCCCAACAACCGCTATGTCAACGACGAACAGGTCGCGCAGGCCATCGCCTCCATGCTGTCGCGCATCGGCATCCAGGCCAAGGTGGAGGCCATGCCGTCCGCCACCTTCTTCACGCGCGCCAACAAGCTGGAGTTCTCCCTCTTGCTGGCCGGATGGGGCGCGGATACCGGTGAAGCGGGATCGTCGCTGAAGTCGCTGCTGGCAACCTATGACCCGGCCAAGGGCTGGGGCGCATCCAACCGCGGGCGCTACAGCAACCCGGCGCTGGACGCCAAGCTGACCACCGCGCTGACCACTATCGACGATCGTGCCCGCGAGAAGCTGCTGCAGGAGGCCACGGAAATCGGGATCAAGGACTATGGCGTGATTCCGCTCTATTTCCAGATCAATGTCTGGGCGGCGAAGAAGGGATACAAGGTGACGCCGCGGCAGGATGAGCGCACCTACGCGTTTGCCATCACCAAGGGTTGACGGGCGCAAGCTGTCGAGCTGGCCGATCTCGTATTCGATGGCCTGGCACAGACAGCTTCCCTTCGTTTCAGGTCTCCTTGCCCGCGGCCGGGCCGGCATTGCGGTACCACGGCGGCACCAGCGAATACATCGCCGCCGCGCACGGCACGCCGTGCAGCACCAGCCGGTTGCGTGCGATGCATTCGAACTGCGCGCCGATCTTCTCCGCCACGGCGCGGCTCGCCACGTTGTGCTCCGCGGCGACCACCTCCAGCCGCGTCAGCCCGAGCCGGTGGAAGCCATAGCAGGCCATCAGGTCGGCCGCGCGCGCGCCCAGCCCCTGCCGCTGCCGGCTCTGGCGGATCCAGTAACCCAGGTTGGCGAAGTTGTAGTCCCGGTTGATCTGGTTGATGGAGACGCCCCCGTACAACTCCCTGCCGTCCAGCGCGAACACGCCGACATCGTAGGCCTCGCCGATGCCCATGTTCTCAGTGCACATGTCGACCCAGCTCTCGGCATCGCGCACGGAATAGCCCGCACGGCACCACGGCAGCCACTTGCCCACCGTGTCGAGCGATTCGTGCACGGCCGCCACGAACTGCGGCACGTCGGTATAGCGAAAGGGACGAAGGAGAAAACCTTGGCCGTGGAGGGGTTGCATGGTGCGTCCTTGCTACTGGGTCGGCGGAGGAGTTGCCGGCACCGAATCCCGGCGGTGCGTCGGACTCTCCCTGCCAGTCAGTGTAGCAATCCGCCGGTCATCGCGCCTTCCTGGCTTCGGCGATCAGCAGCCGGGCCTGCACGCGCGCATGCAGCAGTGCCATGTCGGCATGGCGCAGGCGGGGGTTGCGGCTCAGTGCGGCCATCACCTTGCCGGACTGATGCGCGGTAGCGATACCGGCTTCGGCGGCGGTGTTGTCGATCAATGCGTCGAGCTCCGGCTCCGACAGCGGGCGGGCAATGCGGGCGGCCAGGCTTAGCGGGGTGTCGTCGAAGCGGGCGCCGTCGTCGAAATGAATCCAGCCTTCTAGCGTCACGGGCAGGCCGTGCGGGTCGAGTTCGCCGAAGCGCAGTTCGCTGACGTCGACCGCGTGATGGCGGCCGTCGACGTAGATCGAGCCGTCGATATAGCCGGGCTCCGGGTTGAGCGGGAACAGCAGGCGCCGGCCTGCCAGTCCTTCCAGGCTTGGCGATGGCAGGCTCACGCCATCGAGACGGATCGCGGTACGCACCGGCACGCCACCGAGCACGAAGGGCGCCAGCTCGATCTGCAGGTCGGCGCCGTGCGCGTGGATGGCCGAGGGCAAGAGATGCGCGACCAGCGGCTGGAGCAATGCGACGGGAAAGACAGGCATGGATGACTTCCTCGCAAGGGATCGGGGCAGGCGCAAGCGCCAGGGCGGGGCGCCACCGCTCAGTCCCGGTTGTACACCTCGCCGTCTGCCAGCGCCAGCGCGCCCGCCGCGGCGAGGGACTCCAGCACCCGGTCCAGGACCTGCGCCAGGTCCTGCCCGGCCATGAAGCGCGCCTGAATGCGCAGCATCAGCGGTGCCTGCGCCATCCACACCAGCAGCGCGTCGCGCGGCATGCGCTGCTGCTCCAGCAGCTTGAACTTCACCAGCACCTTGACCGCGTGCGCGGCGTTGCGCCCGGCATCGCCGCTCAGGTAGGCCAGCCGCCCGCCGGCAACGTCGAGGGCGGCGGCGACGTTCGTGAACGGCCGCCCGTGGCCGGGAATCACCACGCGCGCATCCAGCCCGGCGATGCGCTCCAGCACGGCCGCCTGCTCGGCGAAACCGCTCTCGCCATCGAGTTCCGGGAAGATCACGCCAAAGCCGTTCTCCCACAGCGCATCGCCCGAAATCAGGATGCCTTCCTGCGGCGCGAACAGCATCACCGCATGGGGATCGTGGCCGGGCGCCGCCACCACCTGCCAGTCCATCCCGCCCAGGCGCAACACATCGCCGTCCTGCACCACGCCGTCGAAGCCGAAGCGGTCGCACTGCTGGCCGGTGGCGCCGTAGCTGAGGGCGTCCACATCCCACGCGCGCACCGCCCCGGCCTCCGCGGCGGGGATCAGCGTGCGCGGTTGCCAGCGGGCCTGCAGCGCGGCATTGCCGCCGCAATGGTCGGAGTGCAGATGCGTGTTCACGAGGCGCCGCAGCGGCCGCCCCCGCAGGCCGGCCTCGACCAGCGCCAGCGTCTGCGGCGCATGCGTGACATAGCCCGAATCGACCAGCGCGGTGTCGTCGCCGTCCACAAAGAGGATGTTGTTGGCCGACAGCCAGCCGCGCTCAAAGACGCGCATGGTGGATGGCAGGGTGGGAGGCGTGAAGGTGGCTGGCATCGGGCTATCGGTTAATCAGGGCTAGTCAGCGATCGGCGGGGGGGGGGGGGGGGGCGGGGGGCCCCCCCCCCCCCCCCCGCTAGGTGCCCACCATGCACAAGCATCNCGGAGTGGGCGCATCGGCGCGCCCCGCTCCCACCGGCAAGTCGGCGGCGGCACGGAACGCGTCGGAGGCAAAGAAAGGATCCTGGTCCAGCCGCGCGGCCAGCATGTCGAGCACATCGAGGCCCCAGAACAGCTGGCCCTGCGCGTCGCCCTGCAGCACGGCGGTGGGCACGCCGAACACGCCACGCGCCACGGCTTCGTCCCCGTGTTCGCGCAGGCGCGCCTTGACCGCATCCTGCGCCAGCGCAGCGGCGGGTACGCCAAGCAGGGCGCACAGCGCGTCGAATTCCGCCTGCTGCTGCGGCACATGGCCTTGCTGCCAGACAAAGCGGAATACCGGCGCCAGCGTGGCGTGCGTGAGCCGGCCCTCGAGTTCCAGCGCTACCGCCAGGCGCAGCAAGGGCAACGGATTGAAAGGATGCACGGCAGGCATGGCGAGCCGGATGCCGTCGCGGTGCGCGATCCATGCCACATGTTCGAAGGTGAAGCGGCGCTTGGGCGCGATCTCGGCCGGGCCGACATTGCCCCAATGGCGCAGCAGCCCGGCAAACAGCAGCGGCACGTAGCGTACCGTGGCATTGGCCGGCAAGGCCCGGGGCAGCCGCTCGAACGCGAGGTAGGCGAACGGCGAGATCGGGTCGAAATACCAGTCGATGGCGTTTGTCATGGTGTCATGGCCGGATCACTCCGTGGTGTTGGGGTGGACACGCATGGCAGCCGCCGGCGCAGTCAAGGCGCCGCCTGTGCGGCGAGTTGCGCGGCGCGCGACGGCAACAGCAGCCAGATCCTGCGCCGCTCCGCCTCGTCGCTGCCGGACCATGCGGCAATCTCGCCGATGGTGCGCAGGCAGCCTTCGCAGTAGCCGCTGGCGGCATCCATGCGGCATACATTGCGGCAAGGCGACGGTACGGGCTGCGCGCACTGCGCGGCTTGCGCGCCGCGCGTGAGTTCGGCGGCAAGGCGGGTGGCTTGCGACATCGGATCAGCCCCTGCCAGCCATGCGCGCCTGCGCGGCGGCGGTCGTGGCGCGGGCGATGCCGGGTGCGAGTGGCGGCTTCATGCGGAATCGCGCTGCGCCACATCGGCCACTTCGGCCCCGGTCATGCGCTGCAGTTCTTGCGGCGTGAGGTTGAACACCGCGTGCGGATGCCCGGCGGCAGCCCACAGGCTGTCGTAGCGGAACAGGTCGCTGTCGAGCAGCATCACCGGCGCCACCGCGTGGCCGATCGGGCAGACACCGCCGATGGCGTAGCCGGTCTTCTCGCGCACGAACCTGGCGTCGGCCTTGCCGAGCTGGCCCACCACGGCGGCCACCTTGGCTTCGTCGACACGGTTGCTGCCGCTGGCGATCACCAGCACCGGCGCGTCGTCCGCCACGCGGCGAAAGATGATGGATTTGGCGATCTCGGCCACCGAGCAGCCGAGCCCGGCCGCAGCCTCGGCCGAGGTCTTGCCGGTGGCGGGCAGCATGACCACCGGCTTGTCGTGGCCGAGGCCGGCGAGCAGGCCCGCCACGCGCTGCGCGGCTTCGGGCAACGCTGCCGTGTCCCCGGCATTGTCAGGAGTGCGAATGTTCATGTCGGTAGGGTGCGAATGGCAATGCCTTACACGCAGGCGGGCGCGGCATCGGCAGCGGCGCCCCACTTCGTCAGCAGCGCGCGTCCGACGCGCGAGCTGTTGGCGCGGCCGATCGACTGCGAGATGAAGTCGCCCGCCCGCACCACCTGCTCCAGGTCCACGCCGGTATGGATGCCCATGCCGTGCAGCATGTACAGCACGTCTTCCGTGGCGACATTGCCGGTGGCGCCCTTGGCATAAGGGCAGCCGCCGAGACCGGCCACAGACGCGTGGAAGATCGAGATGCCGACCTGCAGGCTGGCCAGGATATTGGACAGCGCCTGGCCATAGGTATCGTGAAAATGGCCGGAGAGGCGGTCGATGGGGAATTCGGCGGCCACCGCGTGCATCACCTCCTGCACCCGGCCCGGCGTGCCCACGCCAATGGTGTCGGCGATGTCGATCTCGTCGCAGCCGAGATCGCGCATGCGGCGCACCACGTCCACCACCGCGTGCACCGGCACTTCGCCCTGGTAGGGGCAGCCCAGCGCGCAGGAGACGCTGGCGCGCAGGCGCAAGCCTTTCTCCTTGGCGGCGGCGGCCACCGGCTCGAAGCGCGCGATGGATTCGGCGATCGAGCAATTGATGTTCTTTTGCGAGAAGGCCTCGCTGGCGGCGCCGAAGATCACGACCTCATCCGCGGACGCGGCCACCGCGCCTTCGAAGCCCTTCATATTGGGCGTGAGCACCGAGTACAAGGTGCCGGGCCGGCGCTGGATGCGCGCCATCACGTCGGCGCCGTCGGCCATCTGCGGCACCCATTTGGGCGAGACGAAGGAAGCCGCTTCGATATTGACGAAGCCGGCGTCGCTCAGGCGGTTGATCAGCTCGACCTTGACCTCGGTCGGCACCATGGCTTTTTCGTTCTGCAGGCCGTCGCGCGGGCCGACTTCAACGACTTTCACATAGTGGGGCAGGTTCACGATGTCTCCTCGTTTCGGGTAGCCGCGCAGGCGCGGCGTATCCGGTGCATGGCGCCGGGGCGCTCCGCCCCGGTGCCCGGTTCGTTCAATAGCCGCGTTGCAGGTCGACCACGCCGGCGATCGGCTGGCCCGCGCGCAGCGCGCGGATCTTGCCCGCGATCTGTTCAATGCTGTCTTCGCGCAAGGTTAGCGCCGCGATATGCGGCGTGATGGTGATGCGCGGCTCGGACCAGAAGGGATGGTCGGCAGGCAGCGGCTCGGTGCGGAACACGTCGAGCGTGGCGCCGGCAACCTGGCCGGATTGCACCGCGGCCAGCAGGTCTTCCTCGACCAGGTGCGGCCCGCGCGCCACGTTGACCAGGTAGGCGCCCTTGGCGAGCTTGCCCAGCAGTCCGGCATCCAGGATGTTCTCGGTTTCCGGCGTCAGCGGCAAGACATTGACCAGCACGCGCAGCCCGTCCAGGAAACCGGCCTGGCCAGCCTCGCCGGCAAAGCCCTGCACGCCTTCGACTTCGCGCGCCGTGCGGCTCCAGCCACGCACCGGGAAACCGAATCCGGCCAGCGACTTGGCGATCTGCGCGCCCAGCGTGCCCACGCCCATCACACCGATGGTGAAATCGGCGCGGCGGTACGGCTTGAGAAAACGCCAGGTACCGGCCTGCTGGGCCAGCGCGTATTCGTCCAGGCGGCGGAAGTAGCGCAGTACCGCGTGCGTCACGTAGTCGATCATCTGGGCGGCCATGCCGGCATCGTCCAGGCGCACGATGGGCACGCCGGCCGGCAGTGCGTTCGCGTCGGTGTCGCGCAGGCTCAGGATGCCATCCACGCCGGCGCCGAGATTGAAGACCGCTTTCAGGTCGGTACGCCCGCGCAGCATCTCCAGCGGCGGCCGCCAGACCACGGCGTAGTCCACCTGCTCGTTCTTGCTGTCTTCCCAGGTCAGGCATTGCGCCTCGGGCAGGGCTTCGGCAAAACCGTCGATCCAGGGCTGGTAACGGCCGTCCGGTACATACAACTGCAACTTCATCTCATCTCCACTCTGGTTTTGTTTCTATTTTCGCAGAGGATGGGCGTTGCCTGCGGTTTTCTTGCGGCAGGCGCGCCCCGGAGGCGGCGGCCCGGCCGTTTCCGGCCCGGAAGGACAGCAACCGCGCGCCTTCACCGGCGTGTGCCAGCGGGCCGGTCCAGCCAAGTGCCACGTGACGCTGGCCGCTGAACACATGAAAGGTATCACCTTCCGCATGGCCCTGCCCGCAGTGCAGGGCACTTGCCTGGATCGACACGGATGCCGCCGGCGGCGCACCGCCCCCCCCCCGGAACGGCGCGGTGCCGGGGTCCGCAGTGCGGAACGCCTGCGATGTCACCAACCGGGCTCAGGCAAAGCGGTTACGGGGCCGGCCGGCTTACCCGGCGTAGCCCTCGGTGCGGATATCCAGCCGGGACAGCAGGGCGCGGTCGCGGTCGGCCTGGGGATTGGCGGTGGTCAGCAGCCGGTCGCCGTAGAAGATGGAATTGGCGCCGGCCATGAAACACAGCGCCTGCAGCGCATCGTCCATGGTTTCGCGGCCGGCGGACAGGCGCACCATGGCGCGCGGCATGGTGATGCGCGCCACCGCGATGGTGCGGACAAACTCGAACGGGTCGATCGGCGCCGTGTCGGCCAGCGGCGTGCCCTTGACCGCTACCAGGTTGTTGATGGGCACCGACTCGGGGTACGGGTCGAGGTTGGCGAGTTGCGCGATCAGCCCGGCGCGCGCCTCGCGCGATTCGCCCATGCCGACGATGCCGCCGCAGCATACGTTGATGCCAGCCTCGCGCACATGGCCGATGGTGTCCAGGCGGTCCTGGTAGGTGCGGGTGCCGATGATCTCGCCGTAGAACTCGGGCGAGGTATCTAGGTTGTGGTTGTAGTAGTCCAGCCCGGCATCCTTCAGGCGCCGGGCCTGCTCGGCCTCCAGCATGCCAATCGTGACGCAGGTCTCCAGGCCCATGGCCTTGACCTCCTTCACCATCTCGATCACCGGCTCCAGGTGACGGTCCTTGGGGCTGCGCCAGGCGGCGCCCATGCAGAAGCGGCCGGCGCCGCTGGCCTTGGCGGCGCGCGCGGCTTCCAGCACTTCGTCCAGCGCCATCAGCTTGCCGGCCGTGACGCCGGCATCGTGGTGCGCGCTCTGCGGGCAATAGCCGCAATCCTCTTCGCAACCGCCGGTCTTGATCGACAGCAGCGTGGAGAGTTGCACGGCGTTGGCGTCGAAATGCTCGCGGTGCACCTGCTGGGCGCGGAACAGCAGGTCATTGAACGGCAGCGCGTACAGCGCGGCAACTTCGGCCACGGTCCAGTCGCCGGGCCTGGCCGCGGGCGCGGTCTCGGTGAAGCGGCGGGCGGTCTGGCGCAGGGTGTCGGCGGAAATGGCGGCTACGGTGTCGGGTGCGAGGGAAGTGGTGGTCATGATTGTTATCGGTTCCAGTAATGCTTTGGGTGTATTCGGTTTCTGCAATGCACGCGGTCAGGCGGCGGCGCCCGTGGACCGGGCATGGCAGGCGGCCAGCAGCGGCGCCAGCGCGAGCTGGCCGGCGGCATCGGACGGCGCGGCCTGCCACGGCAGCGTGCCCAGGTGCGGGGCATCCAGCGCCGCGCGCAGCGTGTCGATGTTTTCGTCGGCGAGATCCATGCCCGGGTCGATGCGGTTGGCGATCCAACCGGCCAGGTGCAGGCCGCGCGCGCGCACCGCCTCGGCGGTAAGCAGCGCATGGCTGATGCAGCCAAGGCGGATGCCCACCACCAGCAGCACCGGCAGGCCGAGCATCACGGCGAGGTCGGCGGTATCCCAGCCGCCCTCTTCCGGCGGCGCCCCGTCGAGCGGCACGCGAAAGCCGCCGACGCCTTCCACCACCACCGCATCCGCCTGCGCCCGCAGCGCGGCAAAGGCGGCACGGATCGGCTCGCGCGTGATGCGGGCGCCTTCGATGGCGGCGGCGAGGTGCGGCGATGCCGGCGTGCGCAACAGGAAAGGACAGGTCAGCGCCTGCGGCACGGCCACCGCGCTGGCGGCGCGCAGTTGGGCCACGTCGTCGTTATGCCAATGGTCGCCGCGCCACTCGCTGCCGCTTGCCACCGGTTTCATGCCGACCGCGCGGTGGCCGGCGGCGCGCAGCGCGTGCAGCAAGGTGGCGCTGGCGTGCGTCTTGCCGATGCCCGTGTCGGTGCCCGTGACAAAGCAGGCGATGGCGGCACGCTCGCTCATGACGCCTCCATGTGCGGCACCACGCTGCGCAGGCTGGCCAGCAGGTGATCCACATCGGCCAGGGTGTGCGAGGCCGACAGCGTGATGCGCAAGCGCGCCGTACCCACCGGCACGGTGGGCGGACGGATCGCGCCCACGCGGATACCGTCGGCCTCCAGCGCCGCGGACAACGCCAGTGCGGCTACGTTGTCGCCCACGATCACCGGCTGGATCGCCGTGGTGCTTTCACCCAGGCGCCAGCCCGCGGCGCGGGTCAGCCCGGCCAGCCCGCCCCGCAGCGTGCGGATCAGCGTACCGAGCTGCGCGCGGCGCTGCCGCCCTTCATCCCCGGCGATCAGCGCCAGGCTGGCGGACAAGGCGTGCGCCACCGCCGGCGGCGCGGCCGTGGTGTAGATGTACTGCCGCGCGGTATTGACCAGGTGATCGATGATGGTCTCGTGCGCGGCCACGAAGGCGCCCGCCACGCCGGCAGCCTTGCCCAGCGTGCCGATATAGATGAACCGCGGCGACGTCAGGCCCAGGTGCTCGAGCACGCCGCGCCCTTGTTCGCCGAGCACGCCGAAGCCATGCGCATCGTCGACGATGATCCAGGCGTCGTGGCGCTCGGCCAGGGCCAGCAGCTCGGTCAGCGGGGCGAGATCGCCGTCCATGCTGAACACGCTGTCGGTAACGATCAGCTTGAGCGGGCTGCTGCTGGCGGTCAGCAACCCCTCCAGCCCGGCCACGTCGCGATGGGCATAGCGGCGGACTTCGGCACGCGCGAGGCGGGCGCCGTCGATCAGCGAAGCATGGTTGAGTTCTTCGCAGAAGAGCGTGGCATCGGCGCTGCCCAGCGCGGTCAGCACCGCCATATTGGCCATGTAGCCGGTGCAGAAATACAGTGCGCGCGCGTGCGGGATATGCGGCGCGTACCACGCCGCCAGTTCGCTCTCGAGCCGGTGGTGCGCCAGCGAGTGGCCGCTCACCAGATGGGACGCCCCGCTGCCCGCGCCGAACTGGCGCGCGCCGTCCGCCATCGCCGCGATCAGCGCGGGATGGTTGGCCAGGCCCAGGTAGTCGTTGCTGCAAAAGGTGAGCAAGGAGTGCATTTCGTCGCCGCAGGCGTCGCTCACGGCCTGGTGCGGGGCGCAGGCGGAATACGCGGTGCGGCGGCGGCGGGTCAGCGCCTTTGCGTCACGCTCGGCGGCGGCGAGGGTCAGGTGCTCAAGCAACATGGCGAATCTCCCTGGTGGCACCGGCATCGTTGCCGGCGCTTTCGTTCTTGTCGAGGCCGCCGGCCAGCACCGCGTCGAGCGTGGCTTGGAGGCGGCCGGCCAGCCACTGCGCCATGTCGGCGTCGAACACATACGGCGGCATCACGTAGAGCGTGCGGCCGATCGGACGGATCAATACGCCGTGCGCGCGCGCGGCATGATGGAAACGCGCGGAGAATTCACCGGCGTTCGCGGCATATTCCTCGCGCACGTCGGCGGCCCAGATCAGCCCGCGCTGGCGCACATGCTGCAGCCGCGCATCCGCTGCCAGTCCCGCCATGGCTTGCGTGAGCCACCCGGCGCGCTGGCGGTTTTGCGCGATCACATCCTGCCGCTCGAACAGGTCCAGCGTGGCCAGCGCCGCGCGGCAGGCGAGCGGGTTGCCCGTGTAGGAATGCGAGTGCAGGAAACTGCGGGCGCGGTCCGGGTCCCCGGCGTCCGCAACGAAGGCCTGCTGGATCGCGCTGCGCGAGAGCACCAGCGAGAGCGGCAGGGAGCCGCCGCCGATGCCCCTGGGC